>CALVCF010000017.1 GCA_944325935.1 uncultured Erysipelotrichaceae bacterium
CGTCTATCGCCAGTTGCAGGCCGGCAGCAACGGTTCGATCTTTTTGTGCCGTGCCAAATGGGAAGCTGCAGGTAAATACAGTCCCTTAAACGAAGTTCCAGTCATACAAAAGGTGATGCTTAGAAGCCCGATCATCATTTCACTTAAGCACAACAAGAGGATCGGCACCTTTACTAGGACGCTCAATGACCCTATGGTAGAAAAACTTGATCTAGAGGATTTTATGTGTTTTCCGATCTTAGTGGGATCATCTTTGACTTATGTCTATTTCCATAAAGACTTCACCGCCAGTGCCATGGGTCTGGCCAACCTTTTTGCCTTTGTCGATTACGATCGTGTCGATCAGAAACCGGAGTGCATCATGTTGTTTGGGGTGAAAGATGGCAAAGAAGAGACGACCTATTATTATGACGAAGAAAACGATATCTATATCGGCAAGATCTCCTATATGCCGATCATTGAATATTTCGGCTATTTCAAAAAGATGGCCTTGACCTTGCACAATCTTGTCATGATCAAAAAGGGTTTTTTGCCCATACATGGGGCGATGATGGACTTTTATCTCAAGGATGGGCGTGTCAAGGGCGTTTGCTTAATGGGCGATAGCGGCGCCGGTAAGTCCGAGACGATCGAAGCTTTGAACCATATTGATTCCAATATCGAAAGACAAGAACTCGTCTTTGATGATATGGGTGCGATGTATATTAATTCAGAGGGTCAGATCGTTTGTATCGGCACAGAGACCGGAGCTTTCGTCCGTTTAGATGACCTTGACGCCTCTACGGCCTATAAAGATCTCGACCGTTCGATCTTCTTTAATCCGGGTGGTCAAAATGCCAGGGTCATCACCCCAGCTTCGCCCTATAGCTATATCATGCAAGAACATAAGGTCGATATCTTCCTTTATGCCAATAACTATACCGACCAAAAAGGGATCCATTTTTTCAAGGACCAAAACCAGGCTAAACAGGTCTTTGTGGAAGGTAAGCGCCAGGCAATCGGTACGACTAATGAAAAAGGCCTTTCTACGACTTATTTTGCCAATCCCTTTGGACCGATGCAGGAAAAGGATCGCTGTGAAAAGATCATTGACAAGGTCTTTGAAAAGCTTTTAGAAAATAAAGTCAAGCTTGGTGAGATCTATACTAATCTTGGCCTGGCTAATAAAGGTTACGGGGGCTTAGAAGTAGCGGCCCGCGAACTTTTAAAGATCATTGAAGAAGAATGATGAAGGTTGCCCTGGTCGCATTAAATGCCTCTTATATCCATCCTAATCTCGCTTTGCGTTATCTTTATGTCGCGCGTATAAAAGATTGTGAAGTAAAACTTTTTGAATATACGATCAAAGACGATCTGGAGCGGATCAGTCAAGCTATTAAAGCTTTTGATCCCGACTATATCGGTCTATCGACCTATATTTGGAATGCGCCTTTGATCAAAAAACTCGTCTTGATGTTAGAACCTTATCGAATCATCTTAGGTGGTCCGGAAGTATCCTATGACTTTGATGAATGGTTAAAGCTTCCTATATACGGCTTGATCAAAGGCGAGGGAGAAGTGAGTTTCTGGCAGGTCATCAAAGGGGAAAAAGAAGTTGCCGGCTTTTATCAAAAAGGGCATGAACCCAAGATCTCGTATGCCTATACGCCGCTGGCTTATCTTGAATCTTTAGAAAGCCCCTATTATTTAAAGATGGATGAACTAAACAAAGATAAGCGCTATCTGTATATGGAGACCTCGCGTGGTTGTCCTTTTAAATGCTCCTATTGTTTAGCAGGAAGAGATAATCGCTTGCGCTATTTTTCGCTTGATCATGTAAAAAAAGAATTAAAGAAATTGGAAGGCATTTCAGTCAAACAGGTCAAATTGCTCGACCGCACTTTTAACGCCAATCCGCAAAGAGCCTTAGAATTAGCGCGTTTTATCAATGAGCTGAAGGTCGATTTCTCTTTTCAATTCGAAGTAGTCCTGACGACTTTTGATGATACGCTTTTACAGTTTTTTATGAACGAAGCAAAAAAGGAGCGTTTCCGCTTTGAGGTCGGGGTGCAAAGCTATAATCCCTTGACCCTTGAGGCGATCGACCGCCATCAAGACTGCGACATGCTTGACCAAAAGATCAAAATGATGGTAAAGGCTGGTCTTATTTTGCATACCGATCTGATCGCCGGGCTTCCCTATGATACTTTTGCAAGCTTTAAGGCGTCTTTTAAACGTCTATTTAAACTAAGGAGCGCTGAGATCCAAATGGGGACTTTGAAGCTTTTAAAGGGTACTCCATTAAGAACTGAATACGAAAAAGCGGGTTATCTATTTGAAAGTGAAACACCCTATGAAGTAGTAGCGACCCCCTGGCTTAAGAAAGAAGAGCTAGATCAGATCAAAGATGTCGCATATTTGTTGAACCGTCTTTATAATAGCGGACTGATGCGTGATAGTCTTGATAAGCTTGATGAGCTGGGTTTTGATGTCTTTGAGCTTCTCTTAAAGGGAAGGGCGTATCTAAAAAGAAGGAAACAAGTCCAGATCAAAGATTACTTTTTGAGCATTTACGAGCAGATCAAAACATTGGTTTTTGCGAAAGGACTTTTGTTAAGCGATTACTATCGTCATTTTAAGGAAAGGCCCGCACCTTTATTTGAGCGAAAGGATTATCGCTATCTGTATCCCGTTTTGATCAAACAGGGTCTTAAGGAACATGAGCTTTACGAGTATAGCTTGATCGATGTGGCTTACAAAAATGATGAACTTTGCCTTCAGCTAGTGCTTTACAATCACAAGCATGAATTGCCCACGATCTATTATCTAAATGAAGAAGGAAGGATCCGATGATATATTTTTTTATACCGCTGTTAGGAACGATAATCGGCAGTTCCCTGGTCTTTTTTGTCAAAGAAGAACTGCCTGAAAGAATAGAGAAGGCCCTTTTAGGTTTTGCCTCCGGCGTCATGATCGCCGCTAGCGTCTTCTCTTTACTCTTGCCAGCTTTTGAAATGAGCTCCGATCTTGGCGAGCTGGCTTTCTTGCCGGCGCTAGCTGGTTTTTTGGTCGGTATCTTTTTTCTTTTGGGTCTTGATGAACTCATACCGCATATCCATGTCGTGACCAATGAAGAAGAAGGGCGTGTCTCAAAGCTATCGCGTTCTTTTAAGATCCTTTTAGCTATTATTTTGCACAATATCCCCGAAGGCCTTGCCACTGGTGCCGTGATCGGTGCAGGCGATGTGGCATTGCCCTTAGTCTTAGGCATTGCCCTTCAAAATATACCAGAGGGGATCATTGTAGCTCTGCCCTTAAGAAATGAAAGCGGTAAAGCTATAAAAGCTTTTATATGGGGTACTGTCAGCGGTATCTTAGAGACCGTAGCCGCCCTAGTCGCCTTTTATATCAGCAGTTTCGATTTTATCATGCCGTATTTCTTGGGCTTTGCCTCTGGGGCGATGATCTATGTCGTGAGTGAAGAATTGATACCAGAGATGAGTTTGGGCAAACATTCTAATATCGGCACGATCTTTTTAGCTCTGGGCTTTGCGCTTTTGATCGCTATGGACGGCTTGTTGTAGGGGTTTGTTTTAAGCTTGTTTAAATAGTGCAGGGAACTTGACGATGTCAGAAAGTTTTGCTCAATGCAGGCATCACCTTTGAAGAAATGGAAGTTTGTAAAAAGATCGATTTGGATCGCTTGCAAAATAGATATAGAACAGACTAATATTGGTAAGTAGGATGAGCCAAGCCATGACATTATCATGAGTGAGGCCATTAAGTATATTTAGTTATGAGAGTTGTATTATTGATCGTCGGCATCTTATCTTCGCTTTTAGCAGTATTGTTTCTAAGGGTAAAGGGGCTTTTTTAGCAGCGGGCTTCAATACGATGTCCGAAAAAGAAAAAGCTTTAGTCGATCAAAAGAAACTGGGGAAGATCATGGCTCTTTTGATGGCTGTTTTAGGACTTGCGTTTTTCTTGGCCTATTTTGATACCGATTACATGGTATTTATGATTTTTCCGCTTTTTGCTCTAGTTTTAGCTTTTGTGATCTTTGGGCAAAGATTTATCTTAAATGAAGCGGGAAAGAGCGTCTATGATCGCAAAAAACACTATTTGAAGTATTTTCTGGGGATTCCTTTTTATCTTTTAGCCTTATTTTTAATGTTTGATCTTTTGTATCTAGGGAAGATCGAAGTCATTCAAGAAGATAGCTATTTTAGTTTAAGGAGCGATAAATATAAAGAAGTGTCGATCGACTATCGCGATATCGAAGAAGTTGCTTATCAAAAAGATTTCAGGATTGGAAAGAAATTGAACGGGGTCAATAATCTCAAGATAGAGGCAGGGAAATTTGAAAATGAAGATGGCCGCTATCTTTTGTATGCTGAAAATAATGCGGAGGCCTATCTGTTGATAAGGGTCAAAGGTCTAGGCCTTGTGGTATATGGCGCCAGCGTCAAGGAAGTTGAAAGTTTGCATGATAACATCGACGAGAATTTATTATTTTTTTCTTAAATTCTTGTAGTCTTGTTGAAACTGTTAATATTTAAAATTAAAATAAGAACATGGACATGAATAAAAAGAAAGACTTTATCGTCAATATACTGTTTTACGGTATTATTCTAGGCGCTTTTTTTATCGCCTTTCGCTATCTTTTGCCGATCTTAGTTCCCTTCATTATCGCCTTTTTGATCGCTTGGGCCATGCAAAAGCCCTGCAAGTTCTTATATAAGCGGTTTAAGATCAACAAAAAATTGAGCGGACTTATTTTATTGATCGTTTTTTACCTTGTGATCGGCGGCTTGATCGTTTTGATCTCTTTGGGACTTATCTCTTTTGTCAGCGAGATCATAAGAGATCTTCCGGCTATTTTTGAAAATGAGATCCGCCCCTTTTTGGACAATCTGGGGATGGATATCACCAGCATCGTTCACCAGTTGCCGCCAGAGATCGAAGCCGGCTTGTTGACGATCATGCACAGCCTTGACAGCGCCCTTGATAATCTTATCAGCGTGATCTCGACCTGGGCCTTAAATTTTGCTACTTCAATGGTCACAGTCGTGCCATCCTTCTTTATCTCGACTGTCTTATGCATTATCTCGTCCTTTTTCTTTGTCGTTGACTATGACAAGGTCACAAGCTTTGCCTATTCTAAATTAAAGGGGCGCATTAAGACGATCTTTGATGACCTTTGTTTCTTTATGAAAAACAAGGTCGTCGTTATCATCAAATCTTATGCCATGATCATGTCGATCACCTTTGTGGAATTGACTATTGGCTTTTTCATCATCGGCCTTGACGGTTTTATCTGGATCGCTTTAGGTATCGCTATTTTTGATATCCTGCCGGTCTTTGGAACTGGTGGCATCATGATCCCATGGTGTGTGATCACCCTGATCGGGGGCGATATCGTCACCGGGGTCGAACTGGGCGTAATTTATGTTATTGTGACGATCATCCGCAATATCATCGAGCCTAAGATCGTCGGAGGAAATTTAGGACTGCATCCAGTTTTGACTTTGGCATCGATGTTAGTGGGAGCGCAGTTTTTTGGAGTCATCGGCTTATTCGGCTGTCCGCTGCTCATCTCCTTTCTTTTATACGCCAATAAGGCACATGGCGGTCTAAGATTATAAATTCCACCCAAATTCACCTTTTAAGGGCTGTTTGATCAGCGGGATTTGACTTATGCTTTAAGCGAAAGAAGAGGTAAGCATATGAATCAAGAAAAGATTGGCTGCTTTATTGCCAAGAAAAGAAAAGAGCATGGTTTGACCCAAGAAGCCCTTGCTGGCAAATTGGGAGTGTCTTTTAAAAGCGTTTCTAAATGGGAGCGGGGGAAATGCCTGCCCGACCATTCTTTGATCATGGATCTTTGTAATAATCTAGATATCTCGGTCAGTGAATTGATGAACGGTGAAGAAAGAGAAAGTGATGAAGCGACGGTTGAACTTTTAGGGCGTATTCAAGCGATCGAAAGACAAAGGAAGATCTTAGAAGGAGCTTTTTTAGTAATAATCGGCATCATTTTGACGATCGCTTCTAGCTATGTTGAAGGCAGTACATTTAGCGACTTTGTCTCCGGCTTTTTAATGGGGATCGGCGTTGGCGCATGTGCGGCAGGAATCATTCTAATGCTTATGCGCATCATACAAGAAAATGATAAATAAAAGAAGGTATAAGAAAAGTATCCCTTGTGGTAAAATGGGTCATATACAATATCTCCTTTGTCAAAGATATTGTATCAAATACGGCTCCGGGTTAGATTCCCTGAGCTGTTTTTGTCGTAGACATAAGAAAAGGGCTGTGATATTAGCCCAATTCAGAATTAGGTTTTCTTACAGCCCCTTTTTATAATTTGGCGATCTCCTCTTTCAAGATCCTGACCGCGTCTTTTTGATCGATCGTTTTAATGATCTCACCTTTTTTAAACAACAGCGCTTTATCCTTGCCCCCGGCTATCCCAATATCAGCACGTTTGGCTTCTTGGGGCCCGTTGACGGGACAGCCCATGATGGCGACCTTGACATCCTTGTTTAAGGTATTGAGATATTCCTCCATTTCTTTGACAATGGGCAACATATCATATTGGATCCTGCCGCAGGTAGGGCAGGCGATCAGGGTCGGGGTGTCTTTGAAAAGACCAATGGTTTTTAAAAGCTTTTTAGCGACAATGACTTCTTTGACAGGATCGTCACTGATCGAGATCCTGATGGTATCACCGATCCCCTCGTCTAGGAGCTTGCCAAGCGCAAAAGAAGATTTGATGGCGCTGTCTAAAAGTCCGCCGGCTTCAGTTACCCCTAGATGCAATGGGTAGGGGAAGATCGTGCTGGCCTTTTCATAGACGGCGATCGTTTCTAAGGCATCACTTGATTTAAATGATAAGCAGATATCGTCAAAATCATATTTCGCTAAGATCTTCAGATGATCTTTAGCGCTTTCGATCATGGCATCGATCGAATGCGTATATTTTTTATTTAAAGAGCCAGCATTAATGCCGATCCTAAGAGGCACCTTTTTTGCCTTGGCCAAGTCGATGATTTGATGGATCTTCGTTTCATCTTCGATATTTCCTGGATTCAAGCGGATCTTATCGACACCCGATCTTAAAGCTTCGAGGGCGAAATCGGGATTGAAGTGGATGTCGGCGACAAGAGGGATCTTTATTCCTTCTTTGATCTTTTTTAGAGCCTTAGCATCTTCCATATCCAAGACCGCGCATCTGATTATTTCACACCCAGCTTTTTCTAACTCTTTGATCTGTTTGATGCTTGCCTCCACATCCTTAGTCTTGGTGTTGGTCATCGATTGGATGACCACGCGGTCTTGACCGCCTATGAAAACATTGCCGACTTTGATCTTTTTAGTATCTGTTCTTTTCATATTCTTATCCTAGCACAAAAAGTTGCGCTTAGAGGTCCTTTTATTTTATAATAGGCATGCTTTCGCGTTATATTGATCAGAAAACAGGAGAAAATTATGTTTCAAAACAAAGAGCATTTTAAAGCGACATTGATCGATTACATGGAGAAGAATTTCGGCAAGAGCTTAGAGGAATCGACGCTCGTCGAAAAGTATCTTGTTTTGGCATCAATGGTCCAGGCATCTTGCGCTGAATCATGGAAGGCTTCAAAGGAAATCACGCGCAAGGAGCATCATAAGCAAATGTACTACTTCTCGCTTGAATTTTTGATGGGAAGGATGTTGGCGAACAACCTCATGAATCTTGGGGTCTATGGCGTTGTCAAAGATGGCTTAGATGATCTTGGCATCGATATCAATGAGATCGAAGACGTCGAGATGGATGCCGGTCTTGGCAATGGCGGCCTAGGTCGTTTAGCTGCTTGTTTTTTGGATTCATTAGCTTCAAATAGCTATCCTGGCAATGGCAACACCATCCGTTATCAATATGGTTTATTTAAACAGCTCATCATCAATGATGAACAAGTCGAGGTACCTGACCAATGGTTGCGCTATGGAAACCCTTGGGAAGTACGCAAGGCCGATAAGGCGGTGACGATCCGCTTTTATGGCAAGGTCAACATCTCGCGTGATGAAAGCGGCAAACTCGTCTTTGATCATGTCGATACGGAAAATGTCATTGCCGTGCCTTATGATATGCCGATTGTTGGTGAAGATCGCAAATTCACCAATACCCTTCGCATGTGGTCGGCTGAACCCAGCGAGATCTTTGCGAAAGATTTCCGCAAGTATTTAAGCGATGTCAATGATATCTGTTTGAATGTCTATCCTGACGATTCGACTGAATATGGCAAATACCTTCGAATCAAACAGGAATATTTCTTTGTTTCAGCGGGCTTGCATTCCATTATCCGCGAACATTTGCAAGTATATGGAACGCTGTCCAATTTCCATGAAAAGGTCGTCATCCAACTGAATGATACCCATCCCGCTCTTGCGATCCCTGAGCTCATGCGGATCTTGATGGATGATTATCACTATGACTGGGATACCGCTTTATATATTGCCCGCAATACTTTTGCTTATACCAACCATACGGTCATGGCTGAAGCTTTAGAGAAATGGCCGGAAGAATATATTAAGAAATTATTGCCTAGAATCTACTTGATCATCGAAGAATTAGACCGGAAATTTGAAGAATTTGTCTACGCTATGGGTGAAAGCAAAGACTTCTTTAACCGCGTCCGCATCATCGGCGACAAAAATATGCGTATGGCCAATCTTTCAATCGTGGGTTCTTTTAGCGTCAACGGGGTTGCTAAACTGCATTCTGAGATCTTAGTTCAAGACCTGTTTAAAGATTTTTATAAATTATATCCTGAAAAGTTCAACAACAAGACCAACGGCATTACGCACCGCCGCTGGCTCTTGCATACCAATGAGGAGCTTGTCACTCTACTGAAGGATGTGATCGGCCCGGACTTCTTACACGATTTTTCTAAGATCGAAGACTTGATGGATCATGTCGATGACCCCAAGGTCCAGGACGCTTTCTTAGAAGTTAAGAAAAAGCGCAAGCTCGCCCTTAGCCGATATCTTGAGAAGCATTACGATATCAAACTGGATGAGAACTCGATCTTTGATGTGCAGGCTAAGCGTCTTCATGCCTATAAACGTCAGCTTTTGAACGTCATGCATATCATTTACTTATATAAACGTCTCAAGGATGATCCAGGCTTTACGATTCCCAAGACGACCTATATCTTTGGGGCCAAAGCTGCTTCAAGCTATTATTTTGCGAAAAAGGTCATTAAACTTATCAATTGTGTAGCGAAGGTCATCGATGCCGATCCAGAGGTCAGCAAGTATCTCAAAGTCGTCTTCATTCCTAATTATCGCGTTACGATCGCCGAAAAGCTCATGAATGCCGCCGATGTTTCGGAGCAGATCTCTACCGCCGGTAAAGAAGCCAGCGGGACGGGCAATATGAAATTCATGATGAACGGGGCCCTTACCTTGGGTACACTTGATGGTGCCAATGTTGAAATTGCCGAGCTTGTGGGAAGAGACAATATCGTTATTTTTGGTCTGACGGAAGAAGAAGTTGTCAATCTGAAACGCTCGCATTATGATGCTTATCGCTATTATCGCGAAGACGGACGCTTGCAAGCGATCATCGAACTTTTACAAAACGGGACCTTCTCAAGTGTCCATGACGATTTTAAGGTTATTGTGGATGAATTGTTGATCAATGGCGATGAATATATGTTGATGGCGGATTTTGACGCCTACACCAAAGCCCATGAAAGAATCAATGAGCTATATCAGAATAAGAGGGAATGGGCTAAGAAATGTCTGATCAATATCGCTAAGAGTGCTTATTTCTCAAGCGATCGTACAATCGATGACTATGCCAAAGATATTTGGCATATTAATAAAGCGAAGTAAAGATGGCTTTGCTGACGGCTTATCTAGATAGTCCTTCTATTATCAAGGCTTATATCGATAAGTCGTTTTCTTATGCCGCGCTTGATCATATCAAGATTTTCCGATCGCATGTCGAGATCAATAAAAAAATCATCAATTTAGAAGACTATGGCCATAGTTATAAGATCACTTATGAGATCGAAAAAGTCGATCATCATCAAAGTTATCTCATGACGCTGAATGAATTCAGCACACGCGTCATCTATCGTCATATCGCAAATGATCTGAAATTGCCCGATCTCAGTACCTTAGGTCCCTGTTACCACAAAGAAAAGACAGTCTTTCGGATCTTGGCAGTTGATGCGATCAAGGTCAAACTGTACGATGTCAAAAACAAGATCGCCATTAATATGACCAAAGTCGAAGATGCCGTCTATGAGTTAGAGATAAACGGGGATCTTGAAGGCTTTGCCTATTATTATCTTGTCCAAAGGTACGAGGAGACCTTGCGGGTATCGGATCCCTTCGCCTATGGTGCCGCCTTAAATGACGCTTACTCGATCGTTTTAGATCCAGCCAAGTTTATCAAAGAGAAGGTCAAGCTCAAACACAGCAGTGCCGTCGACAGCATCATCTATGAGATGAGTGTGCGCGATTTCAGCTCGTCTGACACTTCTAATATTAAGAAAAAAGGCAAATTTTTAGGCCTGATCGAAGAGGGAAGCGCCTATCATGGCGTGGCGACCGGACTTGATTATTTAAAGGAGCTCGGGATTACCCATATCCAGCTGATGCCGGTCATGGACTTTGGCAGTATCGATGAGCTCGATCCTAAGAACAGTTATAACTGGGGCTATGACCCCGTGGCTTATAATCTGTGCGAGGGGACTTATCTCTTTGATACAGAGGACTATTATAGCCGGATCAATGAGCTTCGGACCTTGGTCAATACGATGCACAAAAACATGATCAAGGTCAATTTGGATGTCGTCTTTAATCATGTCTATCACTGGAAGGAGTATTCGCTTCATAAGCTTTTCCCTTATGGAGTCTATCGTTATGAAAATGACGAGACTTTAGCCAACGGCTCTTTTTGCGGCAATGAGATCAAAAGCGAAGGGCCTTTGATGCGTGCGTATATCAAGCTTATGTGTCTTCGCTATCTAGAATTATTTGATATCGACGGCATGCGCTTTGATCTGATGGGCCTCATCGATAGTGCGACAATGAATGAGATCACCGAATTGTTAAGAGAAAAGAAAACGGATTTCATGATCTATGGCGAGGGTTGGGATATGCCATCCCCCCTAGATTTCTATCAGCGTTCATCGATTGCCAACCGCCACAATCTCAATACCAACATCGCCTTCTTCAATCCAGAATTCCGCGATGTGATCAAGGGCGCGACCAGCGAAGATTATATCGAAGAAAAGGGCTTTGTCTTAGGTAGGATCGAACTGAAAGAAGAAGTCAAAAAGCTTCTGGCCGGTCATATCTATGAGAGCGATAAGCGTTCGATCAACTATGTTGAGTGTCACGATAATCACACTTTCTTTGATAAGATGGTCTTGTGCAAGATCGATCATAGCGAGTACAAGCTGCGGGCTCAATTAGCTATCGCTTTAGTTTTGCTTGCAAAGGGCATTCCCTTCATCCATTCCGGGCAAGAGTTTTTAAGAACAAAACACCTAAAGGGCAATACTTATAACAGCGGCGACTACGATAATGAGATCGACTATGCTTTGCGCAATCAAAACGAAGATCTGGTCACTTACTTTAAGGACCTGGTCAAGATCCGCAAGGATTATCACAACTACTTTGATCTGGAAGCCAGTTTTGAAGATTATTATGAAGTTCTCATCTATAAACTGGGCGATCTGCGGATCTTTATCAACGCTTGCATATACGAGCATATTTATCCGCTTACAAAGGCTAAACTCATCTATCTTGGCAAGCGTTTTGCGGAAGAAGAAATACATGAGCGCCTAGTCATTCCCGCCCTTAGTATAGCGATTGTAAAAATGTAGAAGAAAATCGACCTTCAAGGGCGATTTTTTTGTCTGGAATCTTGAAAAATGATACAGTGGGAGGTATGATTTAGGCGAAAGCTTTCATATAGGAGAAGGGAGGTTGAATCATGCCAAATATCTTATTGACCCGCATCGATAATCGTTTAGTTCATGGACAAGTCGGGGTGACTTGGACCAAGACGATCGGCGCTAACTTGTTATTGGTGGCAGATGACGATGCAGCTAAAGATGAGCTTCAACAACGCTTGATGGCCGTAACGGCGAAGTCTTCAGGTTGTGGTATTCGTTTCTTTACGATCGAAAAGACGGCTGCCATCATTAATAAGGCCGCTCCTAACCAGAAGATCTTCATTATCGTCCGCACACCACATGATGCAAGACGCTTGGTTGAGGCGGGAGTTGATCTTAAGGAGATCAATGTGGGGAATATGCATTTCTCCGAGGGTAAGCATGCGATCACAAAAAAAGTCTATGTCGATGATAAAGACATGGAAGATCTGCATTTCTTAGCTTCGAAGGGTTCTAATGTCTATGCCCAAGATGTTCCTGGAGATCCAAAGACACAAATTGAATAATTGAATTTTAGGGGAGATGAATTAACAAATGGAAATCACATTGATGCAAGGATTACTCTTGGCCCTGATGAGTATCATCGTCGGTCTAGATTTCTTCCTTGAGGCATTCTTTGTTTTCCGTCCATTAATGGTCTCTACTTTTACTGGCTTAATTTTAGGTAACGTCGAATTAGGCTTAAAAGTAGGGGCATTGATCGAGCTGGCTTTCGCCGGTCTAACGCCGGCTGGAGGAACGCAGCCGCCAAATCCAGTTATGGCTGGTTTGATGGGTACCGTTTTGGCTTACACGACTGGTTGTACGCCAGAAGCAGCTTTAGGTCTTTGCTTGCCATTCTCATTCTTAGGACAATATGTTATCTTGTTCTACTACTCAGCATTCTCATTCTTCATGGGCAAGGCTGATACGTACGCTGAAAACGGCGATACCAAAGGCATTCGCAGAATTAACTTGACGACCATGTTTATTATTTCGGTCACTTATGGCGTTTTGGCTTTCCTTTGTGCCTATGTTGCTCAAGAACCTATGCAAGCCTTTGTCAAATGGTTACCGGCTGTCATTACTCATGGTTTGGAAGTTGCCGGCGGTATCTTGCCAGCAGTTGGTTTCGGCATGCTTCTAAGAGTCATGATGAAGGCCAAATATATTCCTTATTTGATCGCCGGATTCTTAATGGCTTGCTTTATCGAAATGCCAAACTTATTGCCGGTCGCTTTATTAGGTGCGGTCTTTGCACTTATTGACTTCTTCGGCAGCAAACAGCGCAAACAAGAGATCGAGGAAGCTCTTAACAACGCGAATTTGAATGGAAATGGAGGGGACTCTGATGTCGGCATCTAATAAAGTCACAAGTCGTGATATTACCGTACTTGGTATCCGTTCTTCTTTCTTGCAAGCTTCATTCAACTATGAAAGAATGCAATCTTGCGGATTTACTTGGGCAATGTGTCCGATCCTAGAAAAGATCTATGGCGACGATAAGAAACAATTAGCCGGCGCCATGGTCGACAATATGGAGTTCATCAACACCCACCCCAACTTAGTTGGATTCTTGATGGGTCTTATGATCTCTTTAGAAGAAGGCGGTGCGACCCGCGAGGCTGTCAAAGGTCTAAAACTTGCCTTATTCGGTCCGATCGCCGGTATCGGTGATGCGATCTTCTGGTTTACGATTCTTCCGATCGTCGCCGGTATCTCTTGTTCATTCGCATCGCAGGGCTCGATCTTAGGTCCGATCATCTTCTTCACAGTCTATCTTGCGATCTGGATCTTGCGTATCGTTTGGACTCACTTAGGTTATCGTTTAGGTACTAAATCGATCGATATCATCACTGAAAACTCTGACACGATCGCTAATTCGGCAACGATCTTGGGTATCACTGTCATTGGCGCTCTTATTGCGACCTATGTATCAGTTACCTTATTGCCGGTAATTACGGTCGATGGGGGCATCGAGGTTGCTGTTCAAACTGAATTCTTTGACAGGATCTTCCCCAATTTGATCCCAATGTGCATTACTTTACTATGCTTCTATTTGCTCAAGAAGAAAGTAAGCCCGATCGTTTTGATCGTTGGTATCATTGTTCTTTCGATCCTTGGAGCTTGGATCGGTCTAGTCTAAACCAGATAGAATATTACTTGAATATAAGGTCGGGGTCCTTGCCTCGGCCTTATTTATAGGAGTTTAAATGATTAAAGCAGTATTTTTTGATATCGACGGAACTCTGATCGCGCATGATCTAAAAGTTGTGCCAAAGGATACAAGGCGTGCTTTAGATCTTTTAAAACAGAAGGGGATCAAGTGCGTCGTGGCATCCGGCCGTCATCTTTTAGAGTTTGCGTTTTTGGATATTGCCGATATCAGTTTTGATGCCTATGTCTTATTAAACGGACAGTTATGTTTGAATGAGCGCCATGAGATCATCTTTGATAATCCGATCCCGCCGGATGATTGCATGAAACTGGTAAAGGCTTTTAGCGAACGCCTTTTGCCTTTGGCGATCGTTGAAAAGGACCGCTTATATATCAACTACAACAACGATGACGTCCAAAAGGCCCAGGATTCGATATCTTCGCCTCTTTTTGAGATAGGGGAATATCAAGGAGCCGCGATCTATCAGATCACCGCTTTTGGAAATGAAGATAAGCTTAAAAAGCTCACAGAAGATCTTAAGGGAGTCAAAGTGACAAGATGGAATCCTTTTGGGGTCGATATAATTCCAAGCGATGGCGGTAAGGCCAAGGGGATTGCAGCGGTTTTAGAAACTTTGAAAATCACCGCAGATGAAGTCATGGCCTTTGGCGATGGCGAAAATGACATCGACATGCTGAAGAGCGCCAAGATCGGGGTGGCGATGGGCAACAGCGCAAAAGCTTTGAAAGAGGTTGCCGACTATGTCACTTCCGACGCTGGCAAAGGCGGTATTTTTGAAGCGCTTAGTCATTTTGGCATCATCTGATCCTAAAAACATGTTAAAACAAAGCCTTTTTAGGGCTTTTTTTGATATTGTAAAATCAAAGCGCTTACATCTGACATCTGTGCTATAATGAGTCTATAGAATTACAGGGGTAGAAAACGATGAAAAAACAGAAAATGGTAGCCATGATCTTAGCCGGAGGTCGTGGCACGCGCCTTTTCGACCTAACGAAAAAGGTAGCAAAGCCGGCTGTTCATTTTGGAGGGAAGTATCGTATTATTGACTTCCCCCTGTCCAATTGCGCCAACTCGAATATTTCGACCGTTGGAGTCTTGGTCCAATATGAATCGGTCTTGTTGAATTCTTATATTGCAAGAGATCATGTCTGGGGCTTAGATATTGCCGGGGGCGGTGTATATTGTCTTCCACCACGCGAAAAAGATACTACTGGTTTTGGCGAGTATCGTGGCACGGCAGATGCCATCACTCAAAACCTCGATTTCTTAGATCAGGAAGAAGCGGAGTATGTCTTGATCCTGTCGGGTGACCACATCTATAAGATGAACTATGATAAAATGCTTCAAGCCCACATGGATTCACATGCTGATGCAACGATCGCGGTCTTGGAAGTACCTTTAAAAGAAGCGAGCCGTTTTGGCATTATGAACTGCGATGAAAGTGATCAGATCGTGGAATTTGAAGAAAAACCTAAAGAACCTAAATCTAATTTGGCTTCGATGGGTATCTATATCTTTAACTACAAGACTTTGCGCAAGTATCTCAAAGAAGACGAGAAGAACAGCGCCTCAAGTCACGACTTTGGCAAGGATATCATCCCCACCTATCTGAAAGATGGTCTCAAGTTACAGGCCTATCGCTTTAAGGGTTATTGGAAGGATGTTGGGACGATCTCGAGTCTCTGGGAGGCCAATATGGATCTTTTAAGCGACAAGGATGCCTTAGATCTCAGCGATCCGTCCTGGAAGATCTATACGGGCGACAATAATGTCATACCGCAGGTCATAGGGCCGGATGCCGAAATCGATACCGCTTATATTACCCAAGGTTGTGCGGTCAACGGGCTTGTCAAACACTCAGTCTTATTTACCGGATCAAAGGTCGACAACAAGGCGGAGGTCTATGATTCAGTCATCATGAATAACGCCGTGATCGGCGAAGGGGCCAAGGTCACGCGCTGCGTCGTCATGGATAATGAGAAAGTACCGGCTGGAATGGTTTTAGGTGATAAGAATTCCAAGGATATCCTGCTTGTCACCAAAGCAGTCATCAACGCAAAGAAAGCAGAGGAACAAGTCAATGGATAAGATTTTAGGAATCGTCAATCTTGAATCTTCAGGAGTGCATGTCGAAGGGATCGAAGACTATCGTCCGGTCTCTGCCGCCAGTTTTTTAGGACGCTATCGGGTTTTGGATTTCATGATCTCCAATATGACCAATTCCAAGATCAACAACATTCAAGTCTATATCAAGAATCGTCCCCGTTCGACGATCGATCATATCAATGGCACTAACTACAATATCAATACTAAAAAAGGTCATATTCAGATCCTACATGGTGAAAAGAGCTTCTCTTCGGAAGTCTATAACACTGATATTGCCAACTTCTGGGCTAACCGGGAATTTATTGAAAATGCCGATACACCCTATGTCGTGATCGCACCCTCGCACTTTGTCTATGTTCAAGACTTCAATGTGCTTTTACAGAGTCATGTGGAAAGCGGAGCTGATATCACGATCATGTATCAAAGCGTCTTTAATGCCAAGGAAGCTTTCAATAACTGCGACACCTTAGAGTTAGGCGATGATAAATGCGTCAAAGCGATCGAAAAGAATCGCGGCAAGTATAAGAATCGCGATATCTCCTTAGAGTGCTATTGCATGTCGCGGACCCTGCTTCTCGATCTGATCGACAAGGCCCGCAAGACTTCGTCTCTTTATTGGCTCAGTGATATCATCTCTGATAACGTCGACGAACTAAAGATCCAAGCTTACCAGCACAAGGGTTATGCAGCCTGCATCAACTCGCTCAAAGCTTATTATGATGCCAACATTGAATTGAGCGACTATTACACTTTAAAGAGTCTTATCAATGATGATTGGCCGATCTTTACCAAGACTAACGACACCTGTCCGACCTTATACAAGGAAGGCGCGAAGATTACCGGATCTTTAGTCGGTAACGGTTGCATTATTGAAGGTGAAGTTATCAACTCTGTCATCGGCCGTGATTGCGTCATTAAAAAAGGCGCTGTAATCAAGGATAGCGTTATCTTGCCCTCCTCGCTCATCAATCGTGGGGCCAAGATCGAAAATGCGGTGATCGATCGATATGCGATCGTCTCTCACATCAAGGAACTCAGGGGCGATAAAGATAAACCTCTTTATGTAAAGCGCAGGGATAGAATATGAAAAAAGTATTATTTGTCAGTTTTGAGTCATTGCCTTTTGTAAAGACCGGGGGCTTGGCTGATGTCGTCTATGCCTTGCCTAGGGCTTTAGATAAAAGTGAATTTGAAGTAAAGGTCGTTCTTCCGCTTTTAAAAGTGATCAAAGATAAGTACTTCGATCAGATGGAATATCAAGACCATATCTATATCAACAGCGGTCTCTTGCATGAAGAAGCCAATGTCTATAGCTTGTGGATGGATGAGATCGAGTATGTCTTTATTGAGAATGATATGTACTTCTATCGCGACAGCGTTTATGGCTATCAAGATGATGCAGCCCGTTTTGCCGTATTCTCTAATGCAGTCTTAGAGATGATGATCAAGATCGGCTATTATCCCGATATTTGTCATGAACACGATTATCATACAGCGATCTTGCCGGCTCTTTGCAAGCTACGCTTTAATGCGATTGAAAATATTCGCCGCATCAAACATATTTTCACGATACATAACTTAGCCTACCAAGGCGTCTACAACAAGAAAGTCCTCTTTGATCTGTTAGGCTTTGAATATCGCTATTTTGAAGACGGTTCGCTGCGCTTTAATGACGACGCAAATTTCATGAAGATCGGAATCGTCTTTGCGGATATTGTCACGACGGTCTCGCGTACCTACGCTAGCGAGATCCAGACACCGGAATTCGGCGAGAATCTCGATATCGTTTTAAGGTATCGCCACAATGATCTCTATGGTATTGTCAACGGGATCGATACGGAAAGCTTTGATCCTGAAAAAGATGACATCTATAAGAACTTCAATGTCAGGACTTATAAAAAGGGTAAGGAAGCCAACAAACGTTCCCTGCAATATGAATTAGGTCTTGAAGATCGGCCGGATACGCTTCTAGTGGGCATGATCTCACGCCTCACTTGGCAAAAGGGCGTTGATCTTGTGATCAATTCGATCGAGCATTGGCTTGAAAGCAATGTCCAAGTGGCTATTTTAGGAACAGGCGAATCGAAGTATGAATATCGTCTCAGGATGATGGAAGAAAATCATAAAGGAAGAGTCGTCTATTACTGCGGCTATAACGAAGGCTTGGCTCATCGCATGTATGCAGGCCTTGATATGTTACTGATGCCATCGCTGTTTGAGCCCTGCGGTATCTCGCAACTTATTGCGATGCGTTATGGAACACTGCCTTTAGTAAGGGAGACCGGCGGTTTAAAGGACACAGTTGAACCTTTAAATGAATACACCAGAGAAGGTCGGGGCTTCAGTTTTGCGCCCTTTGATCACTTCGCGTTTAATCACGTCTTTGAATATGCCTATGATCAATATTACAATCACCGCGATACCTGGAATGCCTTGATCCGTAATGCCATGCGCTATGATGTCAGTTTTGCCAAGTCAGCGCGCGAATATGAAGATCTATATCGAAAGATGACGGACTACAATGGATAAGTTTGAATTGTTTTTTAAGGGCGAAGAGCTGGAAGCGGATAAGCTTTTTTCCCCAAGAAAAACTGAAGACGGGCTAGTTTTTACACTTTGGGCCCCCCACGCCTATAAGGTTGAACTTATAGGCTCTTTTGACAAATGGCAAAAAGGTATCGCATTAAAAAAGATCGATTATCGCGGGATCTGGCAAGTGACAGTTAAAGATATGGAGATGGTCTATTCCTATCGCTATCGCATTTATAAGGATGATAAGACCTATCATGATAAGATCGACCCCTACGCCTACTATGGCGAAAAAAGGCCCAGCAATGCCTCGGTCATGTATGATCTTGACTGTTATAAGTGGAGCGATGATGAATATATGCAAAAAAGAAGCTTCTCTTATGACAGACCTATGAGCATTTATGAAGTGCATATCAACGGCTTTAAAAAGAAAGAGGGCGATGATCTCAATTCTTATCGCTATTTAAAAGAAACACTGATCCCCTATGTTTTAGAAAACGGCTATACGCATATCGAGCTTATGCCGATCTTCGAACATCCCTTTGACGGTTCTTGGGGATATCAGTCTACAGGTTTCTTTTGCGCCACCTCGCGCTATGGAACTCCTTATGACTTGATGGACTTCATCAACGAGTGTCACAAAAAGGATATCGGCGTCATCTTAGATGTCGTCTATGCCCACTTTGTACCGGATGATTTTGGTTTAGCCTATTATGATTTTGCGCCTCTTTATGAATATCGGGAAGCACATCTGCAAAAATCAGAATGGGGTTCTAATTATTTTGATCTAAACTCAAATCCAGTCATCTCTTTCTTATTGTCAAGCGCCAACTTCTATTTATCGCGCTATCACTTTGATGGTCTACGCTTTGATGCTGTCTCGCATCTCATCTACCATCAGGGAAATCGCGACAAAGGCGAGAATGTGGAAGGGCTCTCTTTTATCAAGCGCATGAACTATCACTTGAAAAAATTACACCCTTCTGCTTTACTGATCGCCGAAGACAGCACGGACTTCCCCTATGTCACTAAAAAGATCGAATGGGGCGGCTTAGGTTTTGACTATAAGTGGGATCTAGGCTGGATGAATGATACCTTGCGCTATTATAAGATGGATCATGAATATCGCAAATATCACCATAATCTCATCAATTTCTCGATGGCTTATTTCTATAACGAGAAATTTATCTTGCCTTTATCACATGATGAAGTCGTCCACTCCAAAGGTACGATCATCGATAAGATGTTTGGTACATATGAAGAAAAATTTCACTTGTGCCGCAATCTCTTTGTCTTAATGTTTACTCATCCTGGTAAAAAACTCAATTTCATGGGTAATGAGATCGCAATGTGGCGTGAATTCGACGAGAAGAAAGACCTCGATTGGTTCTTGTTGGATTACCCGGTCCACGATGCCTTCCATCGCTTCTTCCGCGATCTCAATATGATCTATAAAAATAGTGAGGCTTTCTACCGCAACGAGTTTGATTGGCATAATTTCCGCTGGATCGATGCCGACAATGCGAAGCAATCGGTCTATTCCTATTATCGCGAAGACGACAAATACTGTTATGTAGTCGTTTTAAATATGATGCCTATCTCTTATGAAGAATTTGAGATCGGGGTACCTCATGGCGGAACCTATGTCGAGATCATGAATTCCGAAAAGGATATCTACAGCGGCTGCAATATGTGTAACTTCACGCCGATCAAAGCCAAAAGAAGAAAGAGACATCAGCAAAAATACGCGATCACTCTGCGCTTAGCACCATTTGCCGGCATCATCTTCAAAACGAGGATCCATCGTCGTAAAGTTAAGGCTTAAGGCCTTGAATCGCTATTTTGAATATGCTAGAATGTAACAGCAATCAAATGGAGGAATGATACAAATGCGTGATGATATTATCTTCAAGTGCTCAGTTTGTGGTGAAGAAAACTACATTGGCACTCGCAACAAGAAAAAACATCCCGAAAAGATGGAAATCAAGAAATATTGCCCTAGATGCAATAAGATGACCGTTCATAAGGAGAAGAAATAAGCCTTGTCATAAGGCTTTTTTCATAGCTTGGTATGGAAGTAAAACGATATGTAGCAGGTCTTTTTCAAACCAACAGTTACCTTGTCATCAAGGGTGATAAGTGCCTTTTGATCGACCCAATGCTGCGCCTTGAAAAACTCGCTGCCCTATTAGAAGGAAAGGAACTTTTGGGAGTCTTATATACCCACGGTCATTTCGACCACATTCAAAAAGGGGACATGATCTATCAAAAGTATGGGGTTCCGCTATATTTAAATAAGGGCGATTTTGATCTGGTTGATCCAAATAAGTCCTTTAAGACCAACGCCATGAGCGTAGCTCGCCAGATCTTTACAGGCCATATCGCTTCGCCTTTACACGACCTCTGGGAAGGCCGGCATCAAATCGATCCTTTTGAATTTGAAATCGTTTTGACAAGAGGTCATACGATGGGTTCGGTAGCGATCATTATGGAAGATGCGATTTTTTGCGGCGATACGCTTTTTAAGGGCAGTGTGGGAAGATGCGATCTGTATGGTGGGGATGAGCGCCTATTAAAAGATTCGCTGCGTTTTTATAAAGAGCTTGAGAAAAATTATATCTTATATCCAGGTCACGATGAGATCACTGATCTCGCCTTTGAAAAGGCCACTAATCCCTATCTTAAATAAAAAAGATGAGCTGCTCATCTTTTTTTATTGGGATAGATTGGACTTTGCGGCAATAAATAAGCGGAGGGTGGCTATGGAAGAAAGATTAAACGCATTACTTAGGCTGGCCTTAAGACATCATGCCAGCGACATCCATTTTACAAGGCGCTATAATGATTTTCTGATCGAAATGCGGATCGGCGACAAGATCTATCCGGTCAAATCAAAAGTCGGAGATCTGAAGCTATTGCGATATTTAGAATATCTCGCCAATCTAGATATCGGTAATCTTTTAAAGCCTCAGACCGGTCAATTTGAATGGGTCGTAGAAGATCACAATCTTTCCTTGCGCTTTGCCCTGATCCACGAATTGCATATCGAAAACGGCGTCTTGCGGATCATGGATGAACATTTAAAACTTGATGAAGATCATTTATCGATCGACAATGAACAAAATCGCTTTTTTGCGAAAATGCTCAGACAAAAGATGGGGCTCTTTATTTGTGCCGGCCCGACTGGCTCTGGCAAGACGACTACGCTGTATACCCTTTTAAAGAAAGCGAAGACAAAGAAGATCTTTACGATCGAAGATCCTGTCGAGGTCCACTATGATGATCTCATGCAGATCAGCGTGAGCGAGGGGACGGGGATCGGCCTTGACGAAGCGATCAAACAAGTACTGCGCCATGATCCTGACATTATCATGATCGGCGAAATTCGTGATGAAAAGACCGCTAAGATGGCGATCCGGGCGGCCAATACCGGTCATCTTGTCCTTACTTCACTGCATGCCGGGACTTCGCTTTTGGCGATCGAGCGCTTATTAGAGTTAGGGGTCGAAAAGGGCCAGCTTCGCAATGTGCTTTTGGGGATCGCCACGCAAAGGCTTGTCAAACTAAGAAACAGTACTAAGAAGATGGTAGTTTATGAGACAGTGGAAAGAGAGGTCTTGCTCAGATATCTAAATGGGGAAGATATCAAAGGCAAGTATAGCGATCTAAAGGATAATCTAGACTATGCTGCTAAAAAAGGACTTATTGAAAACGAAAGAGAAAATCTCCTATTTTAAACTGGTCGATCTTTTATCGTTAGACCGTCTATTAAATAGCGGAATCGATCTTAAAAATGCCCTCTTTTTATTAAAGACCAAGCAGAATAAAAAACTTATTACAGACCTTTTGACAAAGCTCGATCGCGGTCTAGCTGTCAATGAGGTTTTCCCCGCTTATCTAAGGCCTGAACTTAGAAGCTATTATTTGGCCTTAGCACCCTACCTTGGCTTAAGAGAGGATCTTCATCTATGTCTTCGCCTTTTTGAAGAAAAAAGAGAGCTGGCCAGGGCCGTTCAAAAAGCTTTAGCCTATCCTTTGGGCTTGCTGTTTATAAGTCTAGCGGGGGTCTATTTGTTCAATGCCTATTGTTTCGAGGCGTTGTTAGGAGCCTTTGCGGCTATGAATACCAATCTTGCTGGGCTTAATGTCTTCCGGGATGTCCTAGACATCATGATCAGCATCATCTTTGCCTTTACTGCCTTGATCCTTCTTTTGATCCTCTATTTTACCCGTCCCAAAAGACAGGTCTTCGCCTACGTCTTTCTTCTTAAGCATTTCTCTTTCAGTGTCTTGAAGGATTATTTCACTAATGAATTCATGATTTATTTCAGAGAATGTCAGCTGCTTGGCATCAAGACTTATGATACGATCAACATTTTGAAGCGCCTTAAAGATAAACCCCTGATCGCCCATTTGGCCAAAGAAGTCGACAAGGCCCTCTTAAAGGGCAGTGACCTTAAAGAAGCTTTGTCATTACCGATCATTGATGAGCGGCTGGTCTATTTTATTAAGATCGCCACCAATATCAAGAATGGTCAAGAGATGATCAAGTTTTATTTAGCTGATTTTAAACGCCGCTTTCGCAATTTGTGCTTGAAGGTCGCCAAGGGCTTGCAGCTTTTAGCCTACGCCCTGATCGGTCTTCTAATCATCTTTGTCTATCAGATCTTATTTATCCCCATGAGCATGTTAGGAGGATTATGAAACAAAAACTAGCCGCATTTACTTTATTAGAAATGGTCGTTGTCGTCCTTATCATTTCGATCTTATTTCTGTTGACGATACCAAATGTCGCCAAGGTGATGGATTCAGTGGAAGGGGTTGGTTGCGAGGCCCTGACCAAGGTCGTCGATGCCGCGATCGTGGAATTCAAGTTAGATTATGGTGAATATCCGGGCAGTGTTGAGGATCTTGTCAGTGCCGGTTATCTTACAAGTGATCAGCTAAAGTGCTCAAATGGCCAAGCTATCAGTATTGCCGATGGCCACGCCTATGCAAACTAAAGGCTTTACTTTAGCTGAAGTACTCGTCGTCTTATTTATTATCAGTATTATGACAACACTTTCCCTAAACAAGCTCCCATCGCTCCACTTTGAAGACGATATCTTTATCAGCGAGTATCATTTATCGCTAGCCAAAGCCATGGCTCAAAAGGAAACGACCAGTGTTGCCCACCCATTAAGTCCCTATCTTTTGCGCTTTAATCAAAACGGCACGATCGATAAGGCTGCTACGATCAATGGTTATCAAAAGGAAATGATAGCTCATTTAGGGTCGAGCTATCTTACTTATGAAGACTAGGGCCTTCTTGTTGGGGGATGGGATCGTCATTGTGGCGCTTGTCGCCATGATGGTCCTTATAACTAACGCCGTTTCCAGAATCGTCTTAAATTATGAAAGACAAAAAGAAGAAGTCTTCAAGGATATTGCCTATTATGAAAGCTATTATGAGTTAGTGCCATGCTTGATCATAGAAGAAGATTCAGCGGATTCTTACTAAAGGATATGCTGGTGCTCTTGTTTATCGCGCTTTTGATGTTGCCGCTGGCCTCTAAAAGTCTAGAGATCTTAGCTTCTTTTAAAAGGCAGGATAGCTCGATCGGCGATCTTCTATCTTTAGAGAAATTGAAAAGGGAGCTGATCATAGCTGATGAGCTGGATCTTGGCTTACATGAATTGAGCTTTAAAAAGGGAGAAGATACATGGCGCTTGATCTATCAAGACAAGCGTTTATATCTCACTCCTGGTTATCAGCTCTTTTTAGACGATGTCGATGATCTCAGGTTTAGTGTGGAGAATGGAAGGATCTATGTTGAATACTACAAGGATGAAAAATACGAGAAGCACCTATTGCGTTAATGCCTTTGTCTCCTCCGCCTTTTTACTGATCTTCTTAGTTGTGATAGCCTTAGCGATCAGTCTGGCGAAGATCATGCGCAATGATCTTGAAAGTCTGCTCTATTTAAAAAAGATCAAGCTCGATACCATTAAAGAGCGATTAATTATTGATACATTTACCTGCAACCTCTTTAATGGTCATGATAAAGATTTTAGCGTAGCTGATCTTGAGGTAGAAGTTTATCAAACAGATGAGGGCTATCGTTTACTTTGTGATGATCTTGATCTCTATTTGGACCTCGAGGATAATACAGTCAAAGATTATACCCACGGCCCAAATTAAACTTCTTTAAAATCGCTGTATTTTATAATAAAATAAAGGGCGGCAAAAAGGAGGATTTAAAAGTGCTAATCGTCAATGATCTACGTCCTAATATTTCGTTTGAATATGAAGGCAATATCTATACGGTGCTTGATGTCGATCGCAATAAGACGGCAATGCGTCAGATGATCGTCAAGGTCAAAGTTAAAAACGTCCGCACTGGTGTCATCAATGAATTATCTTTTACCGGCGGTGATAAAGTCGAAGTTGCCCAAATCGAAAAAAAGAAGATGCAATATCTCTATGATAGCGGCGACAGCCTTGTCTTTATGGATAATATGACCTATGATCAGATCGAGATACCCAAAGATAATCTTAAATGGGAGATGAATTTCTTGACCGCAAATCTTGAAGTAGATATCGCGATGTACGAGAATGAGATCTTAGGGATCACCCTGCCAGATAAGGTTGAGCTGGCGTTAGTCGAATGTGAAGCGGCTGTTAAAGGCGATACAGCGACCAGCGCATTAAAAAATGCCAAGTGTGAAACAGGTCTTGAGGTCAAAGTTCCTCTATTTATAGATCTCGATGATCACATCATCGTTTCCACTCTTGATGGCAAATATTCAAGTCGTGCCTAAAAAGCACGGCTTTTTTTATATCTTTAAAGAATCACCTTTTAAACAGCCAAAAAGCGTTCGATCTTTTTAAAAAGTGCTTGCGAGAAAAACTTGCCAATTTGGAGTTTAATAGCTAAAATAAGGATGTAAACTTTCAGGGCAGGGTGCAATTCCCGACCGGCGGTAGACCCCGCGAACCTCCCAAAGGAGGCCGAACTTGTGCAATTCAAGTGGCGACAGTAAAGTCTGGATGAGAGAATGTTTCTTTTTTATTCTTTCATATGTAGCCATGAGGTTTATTATTAAACCTTTTTTTGTTAGGAGGCTAGAAATGGAAAACAGGGTTTTAAGTGTTTCGATGATCGTCAAGGTGGCGATCTTGTCGGCGATCGCCGTGGTGCTTATGATGTTTCAAATGCCGCTCCCCTTTATCGCTCCACCTTTTTATCAGATCGATCTTTCAGAAGTGGCGGTCTTGGTCGGTGGTTTTGCCCTAGGGCCTATCCCGGGGGTACTAATTGAGTTATTTAAGAATCTTTTGATGCTTATTATGACAGGGACACAAACAGCTTGTGTAGGTGAGCTTTCAAATTTTATTGTCGGTTGTGCTTTTGTGGTACCAGCAGCCATTTATTATCAAAGACATAAAAGTAAAAAAGGAGCTCTATATGGGATGGCGCTTGGAACCTTGGTGATGACCGCAGTCGGCTTTATTACCAATTACTTCTTTATCATCCCCGCTTATGTCATGTTTATGGATCTGGACCTTGAGGTGATCGTCGGCATGGGCCAGGCAATTTTTAGTTTCATCAATTCTAAGTTTATGTTGGTACTATGTTGCACGACGCCCTTTAATCTGATCAAGGGTATCGTGATCTCGCTTGTCACTACCATCATCTATAAGCACATCTCGCCCCTCTTACATCGCTAAGAGGGCGTTTTTTAAAAATTTGGAATATCGCTTAAGCTTGATGTATAATATACAAGTACAAAAGCGCTTTTTAAGCGTGCTTAGATAGATTGATGGAGGAATACCAATGGCGAGATTGACACGCACCCAAAAATATGCCGAATTGCGCAATCAATTAGAACATAGTCCTGAAGTTGAAGTTACCAGTAAGGATCTTAGTAAATACGAAGATCGGATGAATGATCTGCATATTGAAACGACAACGGTCAAAAACGACGACTTGAATGTGATCGAAACGATCGAAGACGCTCCTTCTGTCAAGGAAAAGGAGAATGCTTCTTTTGAAACTGACAAGACCGTACAAGAAACGGAAATGGCTAGTGTTCCTCAAAATGAAAGCCCTGTTGAAGAAAAGGGCGATGAGGTTTTAGAAGAAGAGAGCTTTGAAGATTTTGAACCCTTTGATCTTGAGGAAAGCGTTGATAAAGACTCTTTTGAGGAACTAAAGACCGATGATATCGTCGAACTTGATGCCGACGAAGAAAAGATCGACGATAATTATTTAAATGAGGCTTTAAATGAAGTCAATGAATACAATAAAGCCCAAGGTCTTTTGACAGCAGATGATGTCTCGGATGCGATCGTCCAAGAGATCCGCTCTTCTAAAAACCAGGATGAGCACGAAGATGACCTCACTAATACGGTAACCTTAGAGATCAAGAAGATCTTATCGGAATTAGATGCTTCCAATAAAGAAGAAGAAACATCAAGTCAAGCACCCAGAGTTGAAGCGCAAAAAGAAGAGAGCGTTAAGGAAGAAGATAAAGAAGCCGAGCTTTCAAGTGAAGTGACCGATCTTTTAAAGACTTATCTGAATGATGATGACGACACTGCCACTGGCGGGGATATCGATCAAACGATCGTCGCTACTAATATCGCCAATTTAGAAGACGATCTGCAAACGACTAAACAGGCGCTGAAAGCCGAGGCTGATAAGACATTGATGAATGAGACTCTGCCTTTAAAGGTTGATCAAGATAAGAAGGTGCAAAAGGACGAAGAACTCGATGTCGAACCGCGGCCGAATAAGGTCCTCAATTTCATCCTGACCGTTTTGATCTTGGTTCTTATCGGTATTTTGATCTATATCGCCTATCTCATTTTGGCGGCTAGAGGTATTATCTAATGAAGATCAACATAGCGATCGATGGCCCTAGCGCTGCCGGCAAAAGCACTGTATCCGATCAATTAGCCCAGTTATTGGGCTATGTTCATCTTGATACCGGCGCAATGTATCGCTTAGTAGCTTACCTGGCCTTAGAGAATCAGCTTTCCTTAGATGATGAAAAAGCGATCGTGGAACTTTTAAAAAAAGCTGACGTCAAGTTTGAGGATAATGGCGATATTTATTTAAATGGAAATTTAGTAAACGAAGTCATCAGGACCAACGAGATCTCGATGGCTGCCAGCACTGTCTCCAAAAATCCTTTGGTGCGTGAGGCCTTAGTTGCCCTTCAAAAAAAGATCGCTGCCAATAAGGGCTATATCTTAGATGGGCGCGATATTGGAACGGTCGTCTTAAAAGATGCAGAAGTAAAGATCTTTTTGACCGCCAGCGCCCAAGATCGGGCTAGGCGCAGAATGCTGCAAAACAAGGCCAAGGGCATCAAAGATGATTATGAAAAGTTGTTAAACGAGATCATTGCCCGTGACAAGCAGGACATGGACCGAGCCATCTCACCCTTAAAAAAGGCTGATGATGCGATCTTGGTCGACAGTTCAAATCTTAGCCAAGAAGAAGTAGTAAATAAGATCTATCAAATTGTAAAAGAAAAATTATAGGAGGAGAAAACTTTGATCGATGGAACCATTGCGATCGTCGGACGCCCCAATGTAGGCAAATCGACCCTGTTTAATCGTATGTTAGAAGAGCGCTTGGCCATCGTCGAAGATGAACCGGGCGTTACCAGAGACCGCCTTTATGGCGAGTGCTCTTGGTTAGCTAAGACTTTCCGCATCATTGATACCGGCGGGCTGACGTTTGATGATGCACCCTTTCAAAAAGAAATCAAGGCCCAGGTCGACCTGGCGATCGAGGAAGCAGATGTCATCATCTTTTTGGTAAATGGCAGACAGGGTCTGACTAGTGAAGACGAGTATGTTGCCAAACTTTTAAGGCAGTCTAAAAAGCCGATCGTCGTCGCTGTCAACAAGATTGATGATGGATCGCAGATCGCCAATATTTATGATTTTTATAAACTGGGACAAGGGGATCCGATCGCTGTTTCAGCTAGTCATGGGATCGGAGTAGGTGATCTCTTAGACCGTTGCGTAGAACTAATTGGCGAAAAAAAGATGGATGATTATGAAGGAATGATCAAATTTGCGATCATCGGCCGTCCTAATGTCGGTAAATCATCTTTAACTAATGCCTTGGTGGGCGAAAATCGTGTGATCGTCTCCGATATCGAAGGGACAACTAGAGATGCGATCGATACTCTTTTTGTTGCCAATGATAAGACTTATGTCGTTATTGACACGGCTGGAATCAGAAAAAGGGGAAAGATCTCGGAAAATATCGAAAAATATGCCCTCTTAAGAGCGAAGGCGGCGATCGATCGCGCCGATGTCGTCTTGGTCGTACTTGATGCGACTAGGGGTTTGATCGAGCAAGACAAACACGTCGCCGGTTTAGCTCATGAGGCTTTAAAAGGAGTGATCCTTGTTGTGAACAAATGGGATGCCCTTATAAAAGATGATAAGACAATGGCTAATTTTGAAAAGAAACTGAGGATCGATCTGCCCTATCTTGACTATGCGCCGATCTGTTTTACCTCGGCTTTAAGGGGCCAAAGAATGAAGCCGCTTTTAAAGACGATCGATCTTGTCTTCAACAACGTCAACCTGCGCATTAAAACTAACGTCTTAAATGAGGTCATCATGGATGCGCAGTATTCAAATCCGCCCAAGACCCATAATGGTAAACGTTTAAAGATCTATTATGCTTCACAAGTGGAGACGGCGCCCTGCGTGATCGTCTTATTTGTGAACGATGTGGAACTTATGCATTTTTCATATGAGCGCTATCTAGAAAATCAATTAAGGCAGGCCTTTGGTTTTGAAGGGGTGCCGATCAAGATCATTGCGAGGAAAAAAGAATCATGAAAGTAAGAATAGTAGGAAGCGGCAGCTGGGCTACGGCCTTGGCCCAGGTCTTAGTAGACAATGGGGTCGATACCATGATTTATGGTATTTCAAAAGAAGAAGTTGATGATATCAATCAAAACCATCAAAACACTCATTTTTTCGATTGCCAGATCAATCCTTTGATCAAGGCTTCGACGGATATCAATATCATAAAAGATGCCGATGTGATCTTATTAGGGATCCCGACGATCGCAATGGAAGATGTACTATCTAAGATCAAGACACTTATGGATCACGACTACATGGTGATCAATGTCGCCAAGGGTTTCCACGTTCAAACCAAAGAGCGCATGTCGGTCTTGATCAAAAGGATCTTGGGTGAAGATATAAAGGTCATTTCTCTGATCGGGCCTTCACATGCCGAAGAAGTCATTATGCGTCAATTGACAGTTGTCAATGCTGTAGCGGAAGATCTGAATGTCGCAAGAAAGATCCAAGAGCTCTTTTCTAACGAATACTTTAGAGTTTATACCAACGATGATGTAACAGGGGCAGAGATTGCAGCCGCCATCAAGAATGTTATGGCGATCGCATCAGGCTGTCTTGCCGGGATCGGTCAAGGAGATAATGCCCGGGCCGCCCTTATTACAAGAGGTCTTCACGAGATGACGCGTTTTGGCCTAAAGCTGGGCGGGCGCAAGGAGACCTTCAGTGGTCTTAACGGTGTTGGAGATCTTGTGGTCACAGCCTCGTCGATTCATTCGCGCAATTTCCAAGCAGGCATGGCGATCGGCAAGGCCTTAGGTGCTAAGGAATTTTTGGCCACTAATCAAAAGACAGTCGAAGGCATCAATACTACTAAAACAGTTGTCATGATGGCAAAGGAATTAGGGATCGAGATGCCGATCTGCGAAGCGGTCTATGCCGTCCTGTTTGAAGAAAAAGATCCAAGAATAGCGATCATAGAACTCATGTCTCGCCCCTTGAAAGTAGAATACGAACATTAAAAAACTGGTTTAAACCAGTTTTTAATTTCTAAACCATAGGAAGCTTGATGGATAAAACTCCTTTAAGATATATCCTTCGTTGCCAAAAGGGGAAGTGCGGTAGGGGAAACTGCCCCAAACCGTTTTGATCGAGGTTACATCATCAGGCTTTTTAACATATCCTGGATCATAGTTGAAGTGTTCATATTCGGCATCCAAAAGATAGCGCGCCATATCTCCTTTGGTCGTTTCAATGCCATAGAAGTAAGTGCCATAACCCATCTTATCCCAACCGAGCCAGACGACATTGGTATAGGTATCAGTCGAGGCGACTTGCCAATTATCACGAGCCGCTCCTTTGGGTATCCCATAGGCTAGTCCGGAATCGCCCCAGTCAGTCGTCCCGGTCTTGGCATAGACGGGATAGCCCGTCCTTAACATGTTCATTAAATTGAGATAGGGTCCATAGACATTATTGTATTCAAGCTGTGCCATCATATAGGCAGCTCCTGGTTTGACGACCTGTTCGCCGATCGTATCAGGCTCATAGATCGTCTCACCATCAACAACGATCCTATCGACTGTATGGGGCTTGATATAGCGGCCTCCGTTTAAGATAATGGCATGTGATGCAGCTAGTTGCAAGGGCGTGACCTGCAAGGTGCTGCCGCCGATCGCATATTGTAAGTCAAAGGTCTCAGTGCTGCACTTGATGCCGATGGAATTGAGATAATCGACGACATAGGGGATGCCCTTGGCTTCAACGACATCTTCCAAGGCTTGGACCGCCGGGGAATTGAGTGAATTGCCCAAGGCGTCTTTAAGTAACATCTTCCCGCGATACTTACCATCGGCATTATAGATCTGGAGATCTTTATCGTCATATAGATAGACCGGTTTATCATCGACGACATGCGAGGTGGCCCAACCCAGATCATTAAAGGCCAAAAGGTATTCAAAGATCGGCTTGATCGTAGAGCCGGGCTGAAGCTTAGCCATGGTCGCGCGGTTAAAATGACGCGCTCCCAGTTCTTCTTCTTCTCTGCCGCCGCCTAAAGCGATGATCTTTCCATTTTGATTGTTCAAGACGACGATCGCGCTTTGCATATTGGCTTGAGGATAGCGAATGTAGGTGTTTTCATTTTGCAAGTCATAGACTGTTTTTTGGATCGTGGGATCCATCGAGGTATAGATCTTCATTGAAGAATAATAGGGATCCTTGCCTGTGATATCCTTGACTTCTTCGACCACGGCGTCGATATAACTTTGATAATATGGCGAAACTTCATTCCATTTATCATCATCGCGGGCCAATTCATCTTCTAAGTCGATCATCTTAGCCAGCCTTGCCTCATTTTCGCTGATATAGCCATGATACAGCATCATATCGATGACCTCATCCCTTCTTCTTTGCCCATTAGCTAGATAATCGATATTGGGATTGACGTAGATATTGCCGCTGTCTTTGATGAGGTTATTGTAGGGGTTATAGATATTGGGTGAATTGATGATGCCAGCTAAAAAGGCCGCTTTGGAAAGGTTGAGTTCGCTGGCGCTGATATCAAAATAATAGTTGGCTGCTTTTTCGATTCCGCGGATATTATTGCCGAAGTTGATGCGATTTAAATAGTCGGTGAGGATCTCTTTTTTCGACAGATCCCGATCGGCTTTGATCGCCAGGATGATCTCTTGAGCCTTGCGCGACAACTTCTTTTCCGCAAGGGTCGAATCTTCGCCGTCATCCTTTTGGAAGTAGGTGTTCTTGATTAGCTGCATAGTAAAAGTACTTCCGCCCTGTTCAAAGTCACCGGCTTTGATATTTTCAAGAAGAGCTTTTAAAAAGCGCGGTATGTCAAAGCCAAAGTGCTCAAAGTAGCGGGAATCTTCAATGGCCAAAAAGGCATCGATGAGCACATTGGGCAAATCTTCGTATTCGACATTTTCTCTTTTATATTCGCCAAGCTCTTGCAAGATATTGCCATCGGCGTCATAGATGATCGTAGAATCCTGCGATTTCAGGTCTTCGCTATGATATTCGGGCATGCCTTCTAAAAGCCCTAGACCGTAATTAAAGCCGATAATAGCGCTGATCAGGCCTATAATCACCAATAAAGAGACAAGACCAGCCATGATCGTCGTCAAAAGATGAGCTTTAGGACGTCTGGTTTGATCGATGTGTACTTCTTCTTTTTTGGCGGGGCTGGTTGTTTTCTTATGCAATAAAAACCATCGTTTATGGACTTGACGATGGTTTAAATTATATGTTTCGTTTCGAAAAGAGTGACGAGTTTTTTTCATACTCCGCATTTTAACATAATTACAATCTTAATGATCTTTTTTCTCAAAATATTGGATCGCAAGACAACCCAGACCGGTGTGCAAGGCTACTGGCGAACAAAGTGGAATGATCTTGATCTCATTATGAGGGAAGAGTTTTTGGGCCTCTTCTTTAAAAATAGCGGCCCTTGCAAAACAATCCACATGAGCTAAATAGATGACGTAATTTTCGTTTTTGATCTCTTCCTGCATGATCTTTAGGGCCAGTTTTTCAACTTTAGCGCTGGTACGAACCTTGGCGAGCACATCGATCTTGCCCTGCGTTTTCTCATTGATCACTAAAAGGGGCTTGATGCTCAAAAAGGTACCGATGCTGGCGGCGGCCTTTGATAAGCGCCCGCTTTTGGCCAAATGATGCAGATCGTTTGGCATAAGGAGGGTATTGCAGGAAGCTACGACTTCGCGTGCCAATTCAAAGGCCTTTTTTTCTTCCATTTTTTCATCGCTGATCTTTTTTTGTAAGAAGTGGATAAGATAGTCTTGAAGGCAGGCGGTAACATGGATATCAAGGCAAGATATCGGAAGATCGTGGTTATCGCCAGCCATATAAAGGGCATTCATCGTTCCGCTTAGACCGCTGCAGATCGGCACACAGATCGCCTTGTCAAAGCCCTCCATTTTGATCTTTTCAAAAAGATCGTCGATGAGACCCAGAGCTGGCAAAGATGAAGAGAGCTCTCTTCCTTCGTGTAGGGCCTTCAATACATCGCCGACCCCGACATTCTCAAGATCGAAGTAATTTTTATCATCAATACCGATTTGAAGAGGGAGACTGAAGATCTTGTCTTCGGCCATCTCGTCGATCGATTTACCAGAACCACTGTCTGTGATATATGCTATTTTCATAACTTTCACCTCTTATTCATCATAACATATTTTATAATAGATATATGAAGACAATTTTAGCGGTAAGGAGTGCTTTTTCCTTGCTCAAAAGCGAGATCCGCTTAAATGAATATCTCGATCAATCACAAAAAAGCGGCTTGAAGATCGTATCTCTCATCGACGATCAAACGATGGCGGGGGCGATGGCTTTTTATAAGGGCGCGACAAAAAGAGGGCTTAGAGCGATCATGGGGATGGAATTTTTGGCTGAAATGGATCTCTATAGTTTTTCGCTTATCGCAATCGCCCGAAACGAACAGGGTTTTTATGATCTTTTGAAGTTGTCGTCGCTTATCAATATCGAGGGCTACCGCTTTAGTTTTGACAGCGATCTTTTAAAAAACTGTCTTTTGATCGTGCCAAGCGATAACGAAATAAGCGATTGGGAAGAGTTAGTCAAATCTTTAAAAAAAGAATGCAGTAGCTTTTATCTTGGTTTGACCAGACCCTATAGCCAAAGCCAGCAGCTCATATATCCAAAACTCAGAGCGATCGCTGCCAAGGAAAATGTTTTTACGATCGCTTTACCGCGTGCCTTTTATTTAAATAAAGAAGACGCTCCAAGCTTTGAAGTCTTAAGGGCGATCGCCTTGAATCAGACGATCGATGATCTCGATCTTAAAAAAGAAAGCGGCAATCATTTTTTAAATGAAGAAGAGCTAAGCGAATTATACGAGGAAGACGATCTTTTAAATATTGACCGCCTGATCGATCGGATCGAAGATTATAAACCTTTAAGAAAGAGCTCCTTGGTCACTTATAAGACTAATCAAGGCTATGATAAGCGCGACTATCTCATCAACCTGGCCCACAAGGGATTGAGCCTGCGCTTAAAAGGCGATGTGAAAGAAGAGTATCAAAGGCGCCTTAACTACGAGCTCAAGGTGATCATCAAGATGCACTTCGAAGATTATTTTCTGGTCGTCTACGATTTTATTCTATACGCTAAAAAACATGATATCTTGGTTGGTCCCGGACGGGGGAGTGCGGCTGGTTCATTGGTAGCTTATGCCCTGGGGATCACTGAGATCGATCCCTTAAAATACGGGCTGCTGTTTGAAAGATTCTTAAATCCCGAGCGCGTTTCCTTACCCGATATCGATACCGATTTTCCCGATGATAAAAGATCGATGGTGATCGATTATGTCAAAGCGCGCTATGGTGAAAAACATGTCGCCCATATCGTGACCTATGCGACCCTTAAAGCGCGTCAGGTCATGCGTGATGTTGGGCGTGTCCTCAACAATAAGAAGATTGATCAATTAGCTAAAGCGATCGGCAATGACCCCAAGATCACTCTTAGGGAGGCCTATCAAAGAAAGGCTTTTCAAAGGATCGTGAACGAAGATAAATTATCGCAAAAAACCTATGAACTGGCTTTAAAACTTGAGGGCCTGCCGCGCCATATATCAACTCACGCCGCCGGGATCATCATGTCTCAATTGGAGCTTGACCAAGTCATTCCGCTTGTCAAAGTTGAAGAAGATCTGTATTCCAGCGCTTATACGATGGAATTTTTAGAAGAGTTAGGCCTTATCAAAATGGATTTTTTGGGTCTTAGGAATCTTTCGATCATCGAAGAAGTGGTAGCGGAAGTAAGAAAGAGCGAAGACTTTAAGCTTTATCAGATTCCTCTTGACGATCAAAAGACCTATGATCTGATCGCCAAGGCCCATACCTTAGGGGTTTTCCAATTAGAATCCTTTGGCATGAAAGACCTCTTAAAGAAGATGAGACCTAAAAATCTCGAGGAGCTGGCCGTGGCGATCGCTTTGTTTAGGCCAGGACCCATACACAATATTCCCACATATCTGGCAAATCGTGAACATCCCGCCAAGATCAAGTATTTTCATGAGGATCTTGAGTCGATCCTTAAACCGACCTATGGCGTTATCATTTACCAAGAACAGATCATGATGATCGCTCAGAAACTGGCTGGTTTCTCTTTGTCCAAAGCCGATATCTTGCGCAAGGCAATGTCTAAGAAAAAGAAAGCGGAATTAGTGTCCTTAAGGGCCGATTTTATCAAAGGCGCCCTAGAGAAAGGTTATCTGGAAGATCTAGCTGTTGCGATCTATGAACTCATCTTACGCTTTGCAGATTATGGCTTTAATAAATCGCATTCGATCGCTTATGGCCTGATTGCCTATCAAATGGCCTATCTCAAGGCCCATCACCCTTTGTATTTTTATAAGGCCCTTTTAAATGCGGCGATCGCTTCTAATGTCAAGACCTATGAATATCTTAATGAATGTCTATCACAAGGGATCAAGCTAGCCTTAGTTGATATCAATATCTCCTTGGATAGCTATCGCATATTTGAAGATCGCCTGTATATGCCCTTTGGCCTTATTAAAAACCTCGGGCGCGTCACGATCGAAAAAATACTCAAAGAAAGAGAAAAAGGCCGATTTAATAGCTTTGATGAGTGCGTTTATCGCCTAAAGGGCGCTGTTGATCGCCAGGCCTTTAACGCCCTGATCGATGGCGGAGCCTTTGATCGCTTTGGTTTGAATCGGACGAGTCTGCGCTACAATCTCGACGATCTTTTAAAGGGCGATCTCAATATGCAGGGTTTTGATCGGATCGTTATCAAAGATGTCAAGGACGATCTAAGCGAGAATGTCAAAAGGGAGAAGGAAGTATTGGGCTTTAATTATTACTTCAATCCCCTCTTGATCTATAAAAGGCGTTATCAGATCGATACACAAGCACTGGAACTTTTAAAAAGCGGTAGCGTCGAGGGCTTTGGCGAGATCGTACGCGTTAGGGAGATCACGACTAAGACGGGAGAAAAGATGGCCTATATCAAGATCCAGGATGATAGTGGCAGCCTTGATTTAAGTATCAATCCTAGGTTATATTTAAATCTAAGAAGCGAGCTTTATCGCGCCTTAAACAAGTTTGCCCTTTTTAAGGGACGGATCTATAAAGAGGGCGCATGTGCTGTTGAGAAATTAGAGATAAAGGGGTAATTTATGACAAAAATCTTGATCGTTGATGATGAAGAACGGATCCGTGAAGTGGTCAAGGAATATGCTTTGATGGAAGGTTATGAATGCTTGGAGGCCAGTGATGGCTTAGAGGCTGTGGATATCGCGTTGAGCGAAGATCTGGATCTCATTATTTTAGATATAATGATGAATAAACTCGACGGCTTTGCGACCTGCCAGAAGATCAAAGCGAAAAAGGATGTCCCGATCATTATGTTGAGTGCGCGCTTTGAAGAACACGATAAGCTGTTCAGTTTTGAGATCGGGGTCGACGACTATGTTACCAAGCCCTTTTCACCGCGTGAATTGATGGCTAGAGCCAAGGTCGTCATCGAAAGACATCAAAAGGATGCCAAAGAGGCGATTCGGGTCAAAGACCTGGTGATCGATATCAAAGGCCATGAGGTGCGCATAGCTGGGACAAAACTCAATCTGACGCCCAAGGAGGTCGATCTTTTGATCTATTTGGCCTCGCATCCCAATACCGCCTTTTCGCGCGAACAATTATTAGAGGCCATATGGCGCTATGACTATATGGGCGATGAAAGAACGGTCGACACTCACATCAAGATGCTGCGCCACAATCTTGGCGCCTATCGCGATCGCATCGTGACGATCCGTGGTATGGGGTATAAATTTGAAATTTAATTTTAGGTCGATCCGTTTTAATATCTGGTTGTATTTTTGTCTGTTCTCGCTATTGATCTTAGCGCTTTTCGGCATGTTGCAAGGCGTTTTGATCCGCCCTTATTATCGTGAGAACCGCTTGGCGACCATCACCGAGGTGGCGGACCGTTTGGAGGACTTGTTGTTGAAGGATGAAGAAGTCAGCTTAGACAATGCCGAAAAGGCGCTTGATGTCGTGGTCGATAATGGACTATGCGTCGCGATCACCAACGCCAAGGGCGAGCGGATTTATGAAAATGACGTCTTGGGCAATACCTGTATTTTGAATACTTCGGCCAATATCGATGACAAAAACTATGATTTGACAAGCGAGCTTGGATCTTTGAATGCGTTAGTCGATGATGAAGACACATCCTTTAATGTCGCCTCGCCTCTATCGGGTGATGATATGTTGTTGTTCGCAAGGAAGATCGAAGCTGGTTTTGGCAACTATTATCTATATATTAATTCACCCCTAGAACCAGTCGAATCGATCATCAATTTCATCTTTGATCAATTCTTTTACATCGCCTTAGTAGTTTTGGGGGCTGGCATTATCATTTCTTTGTTTGTATCGCGCAGGATCACCTATCCTATCATCAAGATAAAAAAAGAAGCCGATCGTTTGACGCATGGGGACTATAAGGCTAGTTTCGCTGTTAATTCTTATTCTGAGATCAATGATCTAGCTCAAACGCTGGATCGGGCCACCAAACAATTGGCCCAGACCGACGAACTAAGAAATGATTTGATCGCCAATGTCTCCCACGACATCAAGACCCCTTTGACGATGATCAAGGCCTATAGTGAGATGATCAAGGACATTTCGGGAAATGATCCCAAAAAACGCAACGAGCATCTTGATGTCATAATATCTGAAGTCAATTATCTGGATAAGCTTGTCAAGGACATGGCTCTTTTATCAAAGATGCAGGCGGGGGTCGATACCTTGAAGAAGACCAATTTCGACTTGCGCAGTGCTGTTTTAGAGATCATTAAACTGCACGACGGGCTCTTTAAGGAGCATTCGATCAATGTTAAAACTAATTTAGAGCGGGTCTTTGTGTTTGCTGATGAACTTAAGATCAAACAAGTCATCGCCAACTTCATTTCTAATGCCATCAAGCATTCGCATGACGGTTCAAAGATCGAGATCGACCTAAAACAAGATGAGGAGCGCGTACGTTTTGAGGTCAAAGATGAAGGAGAGGGCATCAGCGAAGAAGATCTGCCCTATATATGGGATCGCTATTATAAAAAGGATCGCCATTTTCATCGCGAAGTCGACTCTTCGGGTTTGGGCTTAGCGATCGCCAAGACGATCTTAGAAGCACATAAGGCCAAATTCGGGGCTTATTCCAAATTAGGAGTGGGTTCGACCTTCTATTTTGAATTATCAAAGGATTATGAAGATGAGAACTGATTATTTACCCTATATCAATAAAGAGTTTTATCAAGATGAAGATGCTTATCATTTCAATTCTGATACGGTGCTTCTAGGCATCGAACTCAACTTTAAGAAAGATCTCAGCATCCTTGATATCGGTACCAATACAGGAGCCTTGCTTATATATGCCAGTATCTTTGCTCCCAGGCTGATGGTTGGGATCGATGTCGATGAAAGGGCCTTAATGATCGCAAAGCTGAATCTAGCCTTACACAATTTAAAAGCAGAGCTTTATTGTAGTGATCTTAAGGATTTTATGTATGAGCCCTTTGATGTCATAATTACAAATCCGCCCTTTCTTGAGATGGATAAAAGTCGCCGGCGCTATAATCAAGCGATGGATCAAAGTTTCCTTTCGCTTGAGGAGCTTTTCAGGGGTTTTAAGCGCCTGTTAAAAGACAATGGCAGCATTTATATGATCTATGCCAGTGAGTATTTAGAGGATATCATTGTCAAGGCTCATGGGCATGGATTTAAAATTATGAGTATCAAACCCGTCTATGACACCAAGAAAAAAGTAGCGCATAGGGTCATACTCCAACTAAAAAAGGGTAGACATCAAAAAACCAGACTTTTAAGCCCGACTTTTATACATGATGGCAAGATCTCAGAACGTTAAACTTATGTTAGAATTAAAAGGTATATGCGTTTAGTTGACCAGGCAATCTTGATCAAGATCAGTCTTAAAAATCGCTCTTTAGGCTTTAAATACGATCGCGAAGACTGCATTGAGAAAATCAGCGTCAAAAAGCTCGCTGATAATAAATACGATGTCGCCTCGACCTTGAAGATCAAAGGTTATCAAAACAGCTGTCATTTTATCTTGGATACTTTTAAAAAAGAGATCTTAGAAGCCGATTGCGATTGCCCTTTCTTCGATAAGAGAGATCTTTGCGGCCATATTGCGACCGTTTGTATCTATTTAGAGAAGACCGATATCGATCATTTTCCCTATGCGCGCGATCTTAAAGAAGAGCGGCAAGTTAATAGCGATGGCTTGTTACCAATGTCTTACAAAGAGGAAAGGAAGAAAGCCGCTATCAAGGAAAAAAGATCAAAGCTGATCGAACTTTTGACAGGCTCTTCGCTGGCCTTGATCGATCATGAAAAAGAGCGCTATGAAAGGATGGTCGAAGGGATCACACTATCTGGCAAGTATCAGATCATACCGCATATAGAAAAAGATGGCTCTGGCTATTATGTGGATTTTTCCATCAGGAGTTCCAGGGATTATATCATAAAGGACTACATTACCTTTATCCACGACCTCAATAACCAGGCTTACCATTCTTATGGCAAATATCTCGCCTTTTTTCATGACCGCGCTTGTTTTGAAGAAGGATCCGTAAAATGGATCGATTTTATGGCGGAGGCCTACCAGAGTTTAGGTCGAAATTACTATTCCTATGACTATTTGAGCGGTTTTCGCAATACTAAGCGCTATATTCCCCTCAACGATCGAACGCTGGGGAAGCTTTTTAAATATTTCAGGGACGAAGATGACGAGTCCATCCATTTTGAAGAAGATGAAAAACTCGTCTTTGAGCTTATGATAAGTGAGCTTTATGATAAAACAGTCCTCAAGATCGAACTTGGGGCGTCAAAGCGCTATCTTTTCTACGATGAATATAATATCTATGAATTAAAGGGCGAGCAAAGTCTTGAGATCAGCTACCATCCCCTCAAGGATCCCGGACTCTTTGACCGTCTTTTCAAGTACCTTGACAATGCGCCGCTCTATGTTTTGAAAAAGCGCTTTGGCGAGCTTTATGACTATTTTTTATATCCACTAAAAGATGTTCTTTCTTATGATGAAAATATGATCAGCACCTATGATTTGAGTTTCGTCGAAGAAAAGATCATCATTTTGGGCGATATCGATGATAAGGGAGCGATCTTTTTTAAAGTAGAAGGAGTCTATCAAAACGCAAGGCGCAATCTCCTATTAGAAAATGCTATCTTAAATCATGATGCGCTATTTGTGGTCAGTACCATCAAAAAGTATGCCAGCTATCTTTTAAAGGATGAGGGTATAGCTTTTTTTGATGACAGCAATGAAAGGACGCTGATCTTTTTAAACGAGGGTCTGAGTCTTTTGAAAGATTATGCAAAGATCTATGTTTCGGATAGCCTTAAGAAACTGGGGCGCCGATCATCCTATAGCCTGAGTGTTGGAGTGCGCTTAGAAAGCGATCTTTTGCATATCGATATTGAAAGTTTCGATTTTGATATCGAAGAGATCGGCGCAATCCTTAATGCCTATCAAAAAAAGAAAAAGTACTATCGTCTTAAAGATGGCATGCTCTTGCATCTAGAATCAGATGAACTGAAAGAGCTCGATGAATTGGCGCGGTCTTTACATATCAAGGCCGAGGAGATTAAAAACGGAAAGCTGGTCTTGGATCGATACGCTGCCTTTCACTTCATGGATGAATTTAAGGCCATCAAGCTCAAGCGCGATGAAAGCTTAAATACTTTTTTAGCCGCCTTTCAAAATAAGCAAGCCAATTACCAGCTTTCGCATTTTTATCAAAAGACTTTAAGAGATTACCAAAAGATCGGAGTCGGCTTTCTTTTGACCTTGTACGATTATGGCTTTAATGGGATCTTGGCCGATGAGATGGGCCTTGGCAAGACGCTGCAGGTTATCGCTCTTTTACAAACGATCAAAAGCGGTACCAGCATCGTCGTTTGTCCTTCGTCTCTTATCTATAATTGGCTCGATGAGATCAAGCGTTTCAGCGACCTTAAAGCTTTAGCGATCATGGGTGTAAAAGAAGAAAGACAAAGAAGGATCGCTAGGCTGGGCTCTTTTGATGTCGTTATAACTTCTTATGATTATTTAAAAAGAGATATTGAAGAATATGCATCCTTCTGTTTTAACTATTGCATTCTGGATGAAGCGCAGAATATCAAGAACCTCAAAACTAAAAATGCCCATGCTGCCAAGCTGGTCGTTTCAAAACATCGTTTGGCTCTAAGTGGGACGCCGATCGAAAATTCTTTGGCTGAACTTTGGTCGATCTTTGATTTTTTAATGCCGGGTTATCTGTATAATTATCAGTATTTCCGGACCTATTTTGAAAATCCGATCCTTTTAGACAATAATGAAGCCCGAAGTAAAGAACTCAAACGCTTGATCAGTCCCTTTATCTTACGAAGGGTAAAAAAGGAGGTCTTAAAGGAATTGCCTGACAAGATCGATCATGAGTATCTGATCGACTTCAGCAAAGAAGAGAAAAAGATTTATTTGGCCAATCTGGCCTTGGTGAACCAAGAGCTCAAGGAAAAGCTGGATGCGGAAAAGATCGATCATATTGCGATCCTTGCCATGCTGACGCGTCTTAGGCAACTTTGTCTTGATGATCGATTGATCTACGATGATATCAAGACCCCCTCCAGCAAGGTCAAAGCTTGCGTCGAGCTTGTCAAACTTTATAGAGATCACCATAAGAAAATCCTGCTATTCTCATCTTTTACCTCGCTTTTAGCTCTGCTTGAAAGAGAATTGATCAGCGAGGGCATCAGCTTTTACACGCTGACTGGAAAGACTGCCAAGAAAATGCGCCATGACCTAGTCAGTAAATTCAACAAGGATGATACGACGGTCTTTCTCATCTCGCTTAAGGCGGGTGGGACTGGTCTTAATCTCACCAGTGCCGAGGTCGTGATCCACATTGACCCCTGGTGGAATGTTTCTTTGCAAAATCAAGCGACTGATCGTGCGCATCGCATTGGACAAAACGCCAATGTGCAGGTCTACCGCCTGATCATGAAGGATTCGATCGAAGAAAGAATTACCGATCTGCAAAACAAGAAGAAAGAATTGTCCGACGCTTTTATCGAAGGTAACGATGCCAGTCTGGCCAAGATGAGTAAAGATGAGATAATGGCTTTATTTTCTTGATATTTTTAAGCATATAGCGTATGATATTTAAGCACGTGGGAGGAGTGCAACTACTCCATTTACCACAAAGCCAATAAGGAGGAAACAAAAAATGGCTAAAAAAGTTGCAAAAGTTTGTAAACTTCAGTTTGAAGCCGGTGGCGCCAGACCTGGTCCGGCCCTTGCTTCAGCAGGCATCAACATGCCTCAATTCTGCACCGCCTTTAACGATGCGACAAAAGATCGTAAAGGTGACATCGTTCCTGTAATCATTACAGCTTATGAAGACAAGTCCTTTGATTTCGTCTTAAAAACGACTCCTGCCGCTATCCTTTTAAAGAAGGCTGCTGGCATTTCGAAGGCTTCCGGTAACGCTAAGGCCAACAAGGTCGGTAAAATTACCAAGAGCCAATTAAAGGAGATCGCTGAATACAAGATGCCCGATTTGAACGCCAATGACGTTGAAGCCGCAATGCGCATCATTGAAGGAACTGCCCGCAATATGGGTATTGTTGTAGAAGGAGAATAAGAACGATGCCAAAACATGGAAAGAATTATCGTAATGCCCTCGAGAAGATCGAAAAAGGCAAACAATATCCCGTTTTAGACGCCGTCAAATTAGTTAAAGAAACTTCTACGGCTAAATTTGACGCTTCGGTGGAAGTATCCTTCCACTTAAATGTTGACCCGCGTCATGCTGACCAACAGATCCGTGGAGCTATGGTCCTTCCAAATGGCACTGGCCGTACTCAAAAGGTCTTGGTCGTCACGCAAGGTGCCAAGGAAGAAGAAGCCAAGAATGCCGGTGCTGACTTTGTCGGCGGCAAAGACATCCTGGAAGAGATCAAAAAAGGCTGGTTTGAATTCGATGTTATCGTAGCAACCCCGGATATGATGGGTGAGCTTGGTAAGCTTGGTAAGATCTTAGGTCCAAAGGGCTTGATGCCTAATCCTAAGACTGGTACCGTCACGATGAATATTGCTAATGCGGTCGAAGAGATCAAAAAGGGTAAGGTCGAATACCGTGTTGATAAAGAAGGTAATATCAATTGCTTGATCGGTAAGACTTCTTTCAGTGATGAAGCCTTAGCTGAAAACTTCAGAGCTCTTTATGGAGCGATCGCTAAAGCGCGTCCAGCTGCAGTCAAAGGTAACTATATCTTGAACATGGTTCTATCTTCTACGATGGGCCCTGGTGTTAAAGTTTTAGCTGAATAAGAAAAAATGGTGTGTCAGAGGGCACACCATTTAATATGAGCGGATAAAGAAGGCGTAAGCACATTTAGCATCTTTCAAGCTATCTTTTGAAGGAAGTTCATTGCTGAATTCAAGCTGCGCTTTTTTTGCGTCATCGCCAACATAGATCAAGGCCAAAGGCAATTTATTGCCGCTTTGAACACCAAAATTCGTACCGCTAGTCACTAGGCGTATGTCGTCATTCTCGCTATAGTTGCCCGCTAGTTTGAATTCCTTGTGTTCATCATTAAACGAGAAGTCAACGATCAGCTCTTCTTTTTCGTATTTGAGCTTGGCCTCATAATCAAATGTAT
>CALVCF010000018.1 GCA_944325935.1 uncultured Erysipelotrichaceae bacterium
CTATTTCGGTTGATACTGATGAAGTTAAAACTGATAAAGCTGGTGAATATAAAGCTACTGTTACAGCTACTGATACTTCAGGTAACAAGACAGAACATGAAGTAACTATCACGGTTAAAGAAAAACCGAAACAAACTGTAAGTACACCTTCATATAGTGGTGGATCATCCTCTGGATTAAGTTCTTCTAGTGGTGGTTCTTCATCAGGCAGTGGATCAACTTCTAATTCAGGAGGTCAATCGCAATCCACCGCAAGATATAGAACAGATATTTCTAATACCTACTTTAATCAGATTAACAATCTAAGGGCTTCCTTAGGTGGCCCGACTCTTCCTTGGTCACAACAAGCACAATCAATCGCTGATAGAAGAGTAAAAGAGATCTCTGTTAATTTTAGACATACAGGAGAACCGGGACACGCTGAAAACATCGGTCAGGGGACTGGGAATCCAAACTTCTTTGAGGGGTGGAAAAATAGCCCAAGTCATTATGAAGCAATGATTTCTGGAACGCCAAACGCCTCACGGCAAACACAATATACTGGTATGGCTGTTTCTGTGTATGAAACTGGTGGTAAAATTTACGCGATTTCAGTTTTTTTAACAAGATAGGTAGTTTGCTATTACTGTATTCATGCCTTGATTCACATTTTGATGTAAAAATATTGATAAATCTAAAATATTTTCTTACCGTACCAAAATGTTTTTCTATTACATTACTCGTTAAATAAAAGTTTATTTGATGATCAAGCAGAATGAAAAACTGAGATATCAAAATTCCTTTAGAACATTTTTGAGCTTTTTAAAAGAAATCTTTGGTGATGATATTATCTTGGCGATCAGGGCCGACACTGACTAAGGCGATCTTGACGCCGCTTTCTTTTTCAATGAAATGGATATAATCTAGGGCTTCTTTAGGTAATTCATTAAGTTCCTTTATGTGTGAGATATCTTTTTGCCATCCCTTCATTAAGACGTAATTGGGTCTTAGTCTTTCGCATTCGGCAGTTGTTGAAGGCAAATAATCGATCGATTTTCCATCAAGTTCATAGGATACACAGACAGGGATCTCTTTTAATTTTGACAAGACATCGAGTTTAGTCAAGACAAGATCAGTAAGACCGTTGATGCGCACAGCTTGTTTTAAAACGACAAGATCAAGCCAACCACAGCGGCGCGGTCTGCCTGTTGTTGCACCGTATTCATTGCCCCAAGTACGTAAGTTTTCTCCCTCTTCGTTTAATAATTCGGTGGTAAAAGGGCCTTCGCCAACTCTGGTTGAATATGCCTTGACAACTCCGATGATGTGATCTAAGGCCCTGGGACCAATTCCTACCCCTGTCAAAACTCCGGCGCTAGTGGGAGATGAAGAAGTAACATAGGGGTAGGAGCCATAGTTAATATCAAGCATATTAGCTTGAGCCCCTTCAAACAAGATATTTTTTCCTTCTTTTAAGGCTTTGTCAATATGATAAGAAGCATCTATGATCATCGGTTCTAAGACCTTTTTGTAGTTTCTAAAAGTCTCAACTAATTCATCGTAGTCAAAGGGTTTTTCATCATAAACCTTAGTGATGATCTCGTTTTTGATGGCTAAAACGCTCTTTAAACGCATTTTGAAATATTCAAAATCTTTTAAATCACCTACTCTGAGCCCGATCCTTGTATATTTATCGGCATAGCAGGGCCCAATACCTCGCTTGGTCGTTCCGATCTTGTTTTGGGCCAAACGTCCTTCTTGCAGGGCGTCGATTTTGATGTGATAGGGCATGATCAGATGAGCGCGGTCAGAGATCCTTAAATGATCAACTTTTTGACCATGACTCGCTAAGACCTCCAACTCTTGGATGAGAACTTTTGGATCGACCACGACCCCCGGCCCGATCACACAAAGGGCACTAGGCGATAAGATGCCTGATGGCAATAAGTGCAGAATAGTTTTTTCGCCGTTGACGACAACGGTATGTCCGGCATTATTACCGCCCTGAAATCTGACGACCATGTCGACATCCTTAGCTAAGACATCGACGATCTTTCCTTTTCCTTCATCACCCCATTGGGTTCCTACAACCACATATCCTGGCATATTGTTCTCCTTTTTCCAAGCAGTATTATACTAAAGAAGCCTCTTTATTGTCAGCAATTATCAGAAAGTGTTATATTAATTGAGCGAAATAGAGGAGGACTATTAAATGAGCGAATGTGATCACAATTGTGCAAATTGTGCCCAGAACAATTGTAACGATAGACAACAAGCAGAGAAGAAACCTTTAGAATCGACTAATATCAAACATATCATTGGTGTCTTAAGCGGCAAGGGAGGCGTTGGTAAATCAATGATTTCTTCGCTTTTGGCGATCGAGTTAGCTAAACGCGGTTTTAGTGTCGGCATCCTGGATGCCGATATCACCGGACCCAGCATTCCTAAGATGTTTGATATTGAAGCTACAGCTTATGGCGATGACAAGGGCATCTATCCCAATCTTTCAAAAAAGTATCAAATCAAGATCGTTTCGGCAGCTATGCTGCTTGAAAGTGAGGATACCCCGGTCTTATGGCGGGGGCCAATCGTTTCAGGAATGGTCGAACAATTCTATCATCAGGTCTATTGGACAAATCTCGACTATCTTATTGTCGATATGCCTCCAGGGACCAGTGATGTTGCTTTGACAGTGGGCCAAAGCTTACCGCTTGATGGGATCGTGATGGTTACATCACCTTCAAAGCTTGTTTCAAGTGTTGTTTCTAAGGCGATTGTGATGGCTGATAAGATGAATACCCAGGTCTTGGCTTTAGTGGAGAATATGGCCTATGTCAAATGTCCTAACTGTGATGAAAAGATCATGCTGTACCAAAATGATGTCTCCCAAGAGCTTGCCCAAAAATATAATTTAAAGCTCATGGCAGCTTTGCCTCTTGAACCTAAATTAGCTAATTTAGCTGACGAGGGCTTGATCGAGGAGTATAGTGAAGATTATCTGAATGAATTAGTCGGAACTGTCTTGGCATTAAATTAAAAACTTCACCTATATTTCAGATAGCACATATATAATTATTTTATGGCGATCAAAATATTAATCGCGGATGATGAAGAGAATATCCGCAACATCATCAAAAAGTATGCCACACATGAGGGCTACGAAGTGTATGAGGCAAAAGACGGCGTAGAAGCAAGCGAGATCGCATTGAGTGAAAAAGTCGATCTTTTGATCATGGATGTGATGATGCCGCGTCTTGATGGCTTTAAGGCCTATCACAAGATCAAAGAGACAAAAGATATACCATGCATCTTTTTGACGGCGCTAAATGAAGAATACGATCGGATCTATGGTTTTGATGTGGGGGCGGATGACTATGTCGTTAAGCCTTTCTCGACCCCTGAGCTCATGAAAAGGGTCAAAGCCATCTTAAAACGCGCAAAACTTTTAAACAACGAAGATACGATCGATCAGGGCGGTCTCAAGATCGATTTAAAGGCCCATCGTGTCTACATCGATCAAAAGGAAGTCAATCTTTCTTTAAAGGAATATGATCTTTTGGTCTACTTGATTCAAAATAAGGGTGTAGCCCTTACGCGTGAAAGCATTCTTGAAAGAGTCTGGGGTTATGATTATTTTAAGGATGACCGCACTTTAGATACTCATATTAAACTATTGCGCAAGTCTTTAGGACCTTACGCCAAATATATCACTACGATCAGAGGGGTGGGATACCGCTTTGAAAAGGAGTCTTGATTTAAGAAGCTTGCTCACTATTTTTATGGTGGGCTTTGTTATTATTGTGGTATTGTTCATCTACTTATTCCAAGTCAACTTTTTGGATGATTTTTATAAATTCAATAAGATCAAAGAAATGGAAGAGGTGGAAAAGAGCCTAAAGATCGCCCTTGAGACAGGTGATGCGCGCAAGATCATTGAAAATACGCAGCTTTCAAGTGAAGTTTGTGTCCGAATTGAAACCGGTAGTGCGATTTTGCAGGGCTATGGGCAAAATGGGGCCTGTGCCTTGGCGACCTTAGATGATGAGGATCTCAACTATATCTATCAAAAGACCAAGAGCGAGAATAATGAGTATCTCTTTCAAAATTTCAGTCTCAATATTCCTGATATCGCCAGTGATGAATATTATATCTTGTCATCGATCGCCGATGTCAATAATTACAATGTCTTGGTGATGGTGGGTTCTTTGATCACCCCGGTCAACGCCACAACCAGCACACTGCGCTCTCTTTTGACTTTTGTCGCCTTATTTGTCATTATTGCCGCGATCGTCTTGGCCTTTATTCTTTCGCGTTTTATGGTACGTCCGCTTTCCAAGATCCGCAAGGAAGCTATTAATCTTCCAAACGGGACTTATGATGGCAGCAACTTGGGCTCAAAGATCCGCGAATATCAAGAGTTAAACGAGACGATGATTGCCTCTTCTGATAAAATCAACGAGGCTACAAAGGCCCGCAAAGAACTGTTAGCCAATGTATCCCATGACTTAAGAACACCTTTGACGATGATCGTAGGATATGGCGAGATGATGCGTGATTTTGACGACGAGAAGAACAACGCCAATATCGAGGTCATCATTTCAGAGGCTAAGCGCCTCTCTTCCTTGGTCGATGATCTTTTAGATCTTTCTAAAAACGAAGAGGGTAAGATCAAACTGGCGATGCAAGCGGTGAGTATCAACCAACTCTTAAATGAAGTAGCTACACAATATCGAAAATATATGGAAAATGCTAAAATTGAATTCAAGCTCAAGCTCTTGGATAAAGATGTCAGTTTTCAGCTTGATGAGAAACGAATCAAGCAGGTACTTTATAATTTCTTAAATAATGCGATCAATTATAACCACGATCCGCAGCCTTATGTCGAACTTGGCGCAGTTTTCAAAGATGATAAATATGAGATATATGTCTATGATAACGGCGAGGGGATCAAAGAAGAGGATCTCGATAAGATCTGGGATCGCTATTATCGGATCGGGGAAGAGCACCAAAGGCAAATGATCGGCAGCGGGATCGGCTTGTCTTTGTCGCGCAGCATTCTCAAGGCTCATCACTTAAGCTATGGAGCATCTTCTAAATATAAAGAATATTCCAGATTCTACTTTGTACTAGATAAAAGCCGAGCAGTAAAAACGGCGCAAAAGGAAGACGGCGCTTTTTAGTGATAATGACATAGACAAGCGCGAAAAACGAAGCACTCATAAGCACTAGCGTCAATCTTTTTTGGTCGAGGAATATACTGAATATCATTAAAAGGATCAGATCGCCTTCGCCCATATAACCAGAGATCGCGATCAGAACAAAACACAACAAGATCAAAATATTAGCTGCCTCAAAACGGATCGGAAAGAAAAGCAAGCTTAAAAACAAATATAACAAGAGATCATCAAGATACAGTGCTTCGTGAGAAAGGTCGCTTTCTATCATCATATAGATCACGCTTTGATATAGTTCATACAGATGAAAGTTAAGAAAAGGTGCTTTTTTCACAAATACTTCTGCAATACGTGTTAGAATAACATTAGAAATATGTTTCATCACTTAATTATTGTTATGAAACGGGATATTTCCTAAATCTGAGGGAGGTACTTATGAAAGATTTAAAGGGAACAAAAACAGAAAAGAACTTGCAAGAAGCTTTTGCGGGCGAATCTCAAGCGCGCAACAAGTACACTTTCTATGCATCTAAGGCCAAAAAAGAAGGTTATGAGCAGATTGCTCAGTACTTCTTGGATACAGCAGCCAATGAAAAAGAACATGCAGAACTTTGGTTTAAACATCTACATGGTGGAGCTGTACCAACGACCATCGATAATTTAAAGGATGCCGCCAGCGGCGAGAATTATGAATGGACCGATATGTATGACCGCATGGCTAAAGAAGCTAGAGAAGAAGGCTTTGAAGAAATCGCTTTACAAATGGAGGGCGTAGGTGCCATCGAAAAACATCATGAAGAGCGTTATTTAAAACTGCTTAAGAATATCGAAGACGGCGTTGTTTTTGACCGCGAAGAAGAAACCGTTTGGATTTGCCGTAACTGCGGTCATATTCACAAAGGCAAGAGCGCTCCTCAAGAATGCCCAGTATGTCATCATGCTCGCGCATACTTTGAGCTATATCACGAAAACTATTAATTGCATAATTGAATATTGCTATTTTAAAAAGAGGCTTCCAACTGCCTCTTTTTAAAATAGATAATCCGTACTTTGATCTAGTCTTACTTCCTTGATTCCCGGCACTTCGTCTAGGATGATTGCTTCGATTCCATCTTTGATCGTAAGGTCTAAAGCGCTGCAGCCAAGGCAAGCTCCATGTACTTTGACGTAAACGATATCATCTTCAAGTCTTTCAAAGGTGACATCGCCTCCATCTCTTTGGATATAAGGGCGGATCTTTTCGATCGTCGCTTTAACAAGTTCTATTTTGTCTTCCATAGATACTATCTTAAATAAAATAGAGAATTAGTGCAACTAACATGCCTAAAAGTGCACCCACAACCACTTCTGACCACTTATGTCCCAAGACTTCCTTTAGTGGTTCCTCATAGATCGGTTCATCCATGCTGATCTCGTTTTGCATGCGCAGATCCTGCAAGATACTTTTAGTCAGCTGGATATTTTTGCCGGCATAATAGCGTACATTAGCCGCGTCATAGGCCACGATCAGTCCAAGACCCAGGCAGATGGCAAAGGAGGTCGAATCAAAAGAATCTTGTAGTCCTACCGCTAAGCATAAAGAAAAGACACCCGAAGTATGTGATGATGGCATGCCGCCTGAAGCAACGACTAAACGCCAGTTGATACGTTTTTGATTTTTGATCGCAAAGAAGGGCTTGATTGCCTGGGCTACCAAGACCGCAAGGACAAAGGACCAAAAAGGATACATCGAACTAAACATCTTACGCATTAAAGTATAACACAACTTAGCTGTCGTGATATAATCAAAGCATGGGTCAGATTAATGATTACAAACCAGGGATGATCGTCTATGGACGCGTCTCAGGCCTTAAACCTTATGGTGCTTTTGTCGCTTTCAGCGACGGTGTGAGTGGTCTTATTCATATTTCTGAGTTATCTAATGGCTTTGTTAAAAATGTAGCTAATTTTGTCAATGTGAACGACTACATTATGGTCAAAGTTATCGATGTCGATTACGAACACCGCCAATTGCGTCTATCTTTCAAGGCCTTGCATCAAAACGGGCGCAAAGTGCGCCGCAAAACTCATTTTGAAGGATTGCCAAAAGATGAGATCGGTTTTAAATCATTAGCAAAGGCTTTACCAGAGTGGATCAAAGGAGAAAGAAGCAATGTTGAAAGTTGATTTAAGCCATGCCAAATTAACACAAGATCTAAGTCTATACCAGGAAAGAGTCAATGAAGCTCACCGGTGGCTGCACGAAAAAAGCGGAAAGGGCAGCGATTTTGTCGGATGGGTCAATTGGCCTTATGACTACGATAAGGAAGAGCTTACCAGAATCAAAGAGGTTGCAGCCAGACTAAAGGAAAAGACCGACGTCTTGTTGGTCTGTGGGATCGGCGGTTCCTATTTAGGGGCTAGGGCCGCACTAGAGATGGTAAATGGACTTTATCCATCTCAAAAGCCGGAGGTTATTTTCATCGGCAATACTTTTAGTGCCAGTTATTTAAAACAGGTCTATGATTATGTCAAAGATAAAGAGATCGTTTTAAATGTCATCTCAAAATCTGGAACGACGACGGAGACGTCGATCTCGTTCCGTATCTTTAAAGAGCTTCTAGAAAATAAATATGGTGAAAAAGCCAAAGAACGCATTATCGCCACGACCGATGCCCATCGCGGGACTTTGAAAGAATTGGCTGACAAAGAGGGATATGAGACCTTTGTTGTTCCTGATGATATCGGCGGCAGATATAGTGTTTTCACACCGGTGGGCCTGTTGTGTCTGGCCTTTGCCGGCATCGATCCGGATGAGGTATTAAAAGGATCAAGAGCTGCTTACGAAGATCTCAAAGATCCCGCTCTTGAGCACAATGAAGCTTATCGCTATGCGGTAGCTCGAAGGATCTTGGATGATATGGGTTATCAAAGCGAGATGTTTGTGACCTATGAGCTTCAGATGACTAGTGTTGCTGAATGGTGGAAACAATTGTTTGGGGAAAGCGAGGGCAAGGAAGGCTTAGGGCTTTTACCGACAAGCGCCTGTTTCTCGACCGATCTGCATTCCCTAGGCCAGTTTATTCAAGAAGGCCGCAAATGTCTGTTTGAAACCATTCTCTATTTCGACCATATGAAAGACGATATCGTTTTCCCTCATGAAGAAGTCGATTTTGACCATATGAATTATTTGGCGGGCAAAAAACTGTCATGGGTCAACCAAATGGCGATGGAAGGTACTTTAAGCGCTCATACCGATGATGGTGGAGTGCCTAATATTATCCTGCATTTAGATGATAATTCTTCCTTTAGCTTCGGTTATATGATCTATTTCTTCTTTAAAGCCTGCGGTATGTCTTGTTACCTCTTAGGTATCAATCCTTTCAATCAGCCAGGGGTAGAAGTCTATAAAAAGAAGATGTTCAAACTGTTGGGGAAAGAATAAGAAACAAAGTAAAAGCTGTAAGTTTCACAATAAGTTACTTACAGCTTTTTATCTACTTTAAATGACACGTTTAAATAAGAGATAGTGGTTTTAGCTTATATTTATTAGTCACTGGTGATGAGTTGATCTCTAAAGTTGGCGGTGACAGTGATATACTGTTCAACTTCGGAGATCGAACGCACACTAGTTTCGTCTAGTGCTTCATCCGAGATCCAGATGACGATCAGATCTTCGTCATACTTTTCTCTGATGACTTCGATAAAATCCATTCCTTCTTCATAATCCATGATGAAAAGAGAGGTGGAAAGACAATCAGCCAGGCCGGAATCTTTGCAGACGACGCTGACTGAATTGTATGTGTCAGCGGGAAAATGTGTCTGGGGGTCGATGATATGTGAATAAGTGATATCGCCTTGTGCAATATAATAGTTTTGATAGTCGCCCGATGTGACGATAGCTACATCTTTTTGATCGGGTATGATCGCGATATTGGAATTAGTTACAACGCCTGCCAAAGAACTGGCGCGCGGATCTTGAATGCCTACGTTCCAGCCTGTACCGTCACCCTTGGCTCCAATGAGCCTTTGGTTGCCACCGGCGTTGACGGCTCCGCTTGTCAAACCCATCTCTTGTAATGTAATGGCAACTTTTTCGACCGCAAAGCCCTTGGCGACACCGCCTACATCCAAAGACATCGCTGGATCAGTTAAATAGACGGTGCTGTTTTCTTTGTCGATCACGATCTTATCAAAACCCCGGTGTAAAGAAGCCTCTTCTAAATCACTCGTAGGGGGGACTTGCCCGTATTCGCCATTTGAGTTTAAGTTTTTGCCTTCATCGCGGTATTCATGCCAGATTTTTAAAACAGCACCATCGCTGATATCAAAGTTGCCATCTGACAAATCATAGATCTCTTGTGATAGTTCCAGCAGCTCAATGATAACGGGGTCGACTTTCACTGCTTCTTTTCCAGCAGCGTCATTGATTGTCTTGATATTGTTGATGCCATCATAATCATGATAGATATCAAATAACTGGTGATAGTAGCGAAATTCATCGACCATCTTTGTGAAATATTCATCGAATTCGGTTTCGCTTGTTAAAAAAGCATTTAAGGAGCAGACTGTGTCAAAGCCGCAGTCCAGCTCGGTTTTAGAGTATTGATTTAGGGTAGGTTTTGCGTTACATCCTACTAAAAGGCAAAATAAAAGCCCAATTAATATTAGCTGTATCTTTTTCATGCCAATATTCTAGCATAGCTTATTAAAATTGTGCTAAAATATTAGGGCTTATTATTACTTAAGGAGGGTAAGTATGTCATTTTTGATTGGGCCGATGCGCAAGCATATCAATGGACACAAGGAATTGACAGCACATAACGAGATCTTAAGTTTGCCAAAAGTTGATAAGGTATATATACCAGTCACGATGGGCAACGCAAAGGTCGAAGTTAAAGTCAAGGAAAATGACAGCGTAAAAGTCGGTGATGTCATCGCTTTGCGCAATGATCATTTTTATGTGCCAATCTATGCTTCGGTCTCTGGAAAAGTTTTAGGGATCGAAAAACGCATGGGAAGTAATTTAAGACCAGCTGATCATGTTGTGATCGAAAACGATGGCTTATATACGAAAGCTGAGCTTTCGACGCTTTCTTTACAAGAAGCGAGCGCTGAAAGAATCGTCGACTTCATGAAAGAAAAAGGCTTGGTCGGTTGCGGTGGTGCAGGATTCCCCACATATGTTAAATATAACACTGACAAATGTGAGACTCTCATCATCAACGCGGTTGAATGCGAACCTTATATCACTTCTGATGCCCGTGATATGGAAGAGAATCAAGAGTTCTTCCATTTAGGTGTCAAAGCAATGTTCAAGGCTTCGCGCGCTAAAAAATGTATGATCGGCATCAAGGTCTCCAAGCCGGAATTGATCGCGGTCTTACAAGGACTATTTAAAGATGATAAGGATATTGAGGTAACACCAGTTCCCGATGTCTATCCGATGGGCTGGGAAAGAACCTTGGTCTACGAACTTGTTCATAAGCGCTATGATCGTTTGCCTATCGAAGTCAATTGCATCGTCTCTAATGCGACCACAGCGATCATGCTGGGTCAAGCGATGACGAATGGACTTCCGATCGTTGAAAAAATTGTCACGGTCTCTGGCGATGCAGTTAAAGAACCACATAACGTGAGATGTCCTGTTGGCACGCCCTTTAGCGAACTCGTTAAGGCCTGCGGTGGCTATACCAGTGAAAGTGTATCTTTGATCGCTGGCGGTCCGATGATGGGAGGAAGCGTGATCAAAGATGAGGTTGTTGTTGCAAGTGCGACTAACGCGATCACGGTCTTGGCTTATAAGAAAGTTGAAAGCTTAAAGTGTCTGCGTTGCGGACAATGTGTTGAACACTGTCCTAGCGGTCTTGAGCCGGTCAATATTTCAAATGCAGTCAAAGCTAAGGATGTTGACCGTTTAGAAAAACTTCATCCGATGGATTGTATCGAATGTGGTATGTGCACTTACATCTGCCCATCGAAGATCGAAGTTACGGAAAATGTCCGCAAGGCTAAGCAACTCATGGCCTTGCGTGCTAAGAAGTAAGGGGTAGGGCAAATGGAATTTAAATATTCAGCAGCACCGCATCTTCGTCAAAAATTATCGACGACTGCTATCATGATGCATCTGACCATTGGTCTTTTGATCGTTTATGCCTTTGGTCTTTTCAATGCCTATCGTCTAGGCATGGATTATTTAGTTAATGCGATCGTTTTAATGGTCACATCGATCGTCGTCGCTATGGTAACGGAAGCTTTATGGGCTTTGGCACATAAAGAAAACGTCATCAAGTACATCAGCCATTCTTTTGGTTGGGTCACAGCGATCATCTTAACTTTGATGGTGCCGGTAAACCTGGAACCATATGCGATCGGTGTCGCAACGTTTATTGCCATCTTCTTTGCTAAGCTGGTTTTTGGCGGTTTTGGACAAAACGTCTTTAATCCAGCTGCTGTCGGTCGCGCTATTATCTTTGCAAGTTTTGCCGGCAGCATCAGCGCTGACCTTGTCACAACCGCTACACCAACCACAACTATCGCTTCATCCGGCTGGATGCTGGCTGGTGAAAATCTCACTGCCTTTTTAGGTGATTTTGGCGGTCTGGGCGGTCTGTTACTTGGTACTTATAATGGGGCGATCGGTGAGACTTCGACCTTGCTTATCCTAGTAGTAGGGATCTATCTTGCATGGCGTGAAGTCATCGATTGGCGTGTGCCGGTAACTTATTTAGGTGTCATCTTCTTAGGTTCATTAATCGTCGGATTGAGCCATGGCGCTGGTATTGAATACGCCATCTTCTCAGTCGCGACAGGTGGTGCAGCTTTTGGTGCAGTCTTTATGCTTACCGATCCGGTCACCAATCCCAATACGCGTACAGGACGGATCGTCTTTGCAGCTTTAGCAGCGATCTTCACCATGCTTATTCGCTATATGGCCAACCTTCCAGAAGGCGTCTTATACTCTATCCTATTAGCGAATATCTTTACGCCAGTCATCGATAAGATCTTTGATGGAAAACAAGTTTTATTTGAGAAGAAATTAGTTTATGCCAGCATCGGAAGCGTCTTAGTTTCGGTCTTAGCGGTCGGTTTGATGGGCTTGAGTTTAACTCCGGCTGAAAGCTATCGCTCCATTAATGTGCCTTCTGGTACAACGATGGCGATCGATGGTGACTATGGTGATTATCGCGCCGAATTAGTTGAACAAGATGGCAACACTTATACGATCAGTGTTCGCGGTTTTGGTCTCATCGATCCTGATGGCATCGCTTCTAGCAGCGGTCATACTTATGATCGCAACGTTTTCACGATCACCGTTGATCCAAATACAAATACGATCACTGACTTTGAATTCACTACCTTTGGCGATACTGTAGGCTTTGGCGATGAATGTATGGAAGACAACTTCCTAGGTCAATTTATTGATGCTGGTCTTGACAGCGAAGTCAACTGTGTTTCTGGTGCAACTTACACCAGTGAATCTGCAATTGCGGCAGCTAAGTTAGCCTTAAACGGCGGCGTGGCCTATGACAAGGGCGGCGAGATCGCTTTAAGCGATGATCTTAGCACATACCGCGCTGAGCTAACTGATAATGGCGATGGATCTTATCATGTCACAGTCCGCGGCTTTGGGCTTGTCGATCCTGATGGCATCGCTTCTAGCAGCGGTCATACTTACGCGCGTAATGAATTTGATATCACTATTAGCGATGGCGCTGTAGTTTCAGTTGATTTCAGTACCTTCGGGGATACGGTCGGTTTTGGAGATAAATGTCAAGATGAAGCATATCTTGAATCATATGTTGGCAAAACCTTAAATGATTCAGCTGATCTTATCAGCGGTGCAACTTACACCAGTGAATCGGTTGCAGCGGCTGTTCAAGCGGCTTTGAGTGCAGCTGAGTAGGGGGTAGGCATATGAATAAAACAGTTAAATTAGTTATCTTTTTAGGAATTATCGCGGCTTTGAGCGGCTTGTTGATTGGAGCGGTCAATTCAGTGACTGAGCCTATCATCAATGAACGCCTTTTAGCCAGCGAAAGAGAGAATCTCGAAGTCCTTTTCCCAGGTGCAGAATTTGTACCATTAGAGGGCGCAAGTGACGAGGGTGGCTATGTCCAATCGGCTTTCGAAGTCAGTGGCGAGGGTTATGCTGCACGTATTGAGACGACCGGTTATAATTCTTCCACACCAATCCAGCTTTTAATAGGTTTTGATCAAGAAGGCACGATCACGGGCATGATGGTCATCCAAGAACAGGAGACTGACGGCTTTGGTTCAAAGGTCTTTGAACAAAGCAACATCGATACAGCTTATATTGGTAAGACTCTTGAAGAACAAGTCGATCTGTTAAGCGGAGCGACAGTTACCTCTAGTGCCGTCCAAGCTGCAGTAACTTCAACTCAAGCGATGATCGCAGAATTAATAGGTTAGGGAGGACTAAAAAATGTGGCAAAATTTTAAAAATGGTTTTATCAAAGAAAATCCAGTTTTTGGTCTTTACCTTGGACTTTGTAGTTCGTTAGCGATTTCTACATCGCTTAATAATGCGATCGGGATGGGAATGTGCGTTACGATCGTTTTGATCTTCTCAAATGTCTTAGTCAGTGCGATCCGCAAGATCACACCTGATGAGATCCGCATCCCGGTTTATATCGTCATCATTGCGACACTTGTTTCGATTGTAGAGATGATCGTTCATGCCTTCATGCCTGAATTATATGATTCATTAGGCGTCTTTTTAGGGCTGATTGTTGTTAACTGCATCATCTTAGGAAGAGCTGAAGCCTTCGCTTCGAAGAATCCAATCGGCGCCAGTGCGATCGATGGTCTTGGGATGGGCCTTGGCTATACCTTTGCGCTTGTGTTGATCTCGGTCGTTCGCGAACTGATCGCGACAGGCGGGATCGCTTTCTATAATCCCTTTGATGCAACACAAATTATCTTTGGCTTTAACATCGAAGCTCTTGCACCATATACGGTCTCCTTATTCTCAGGAAGTGTTGGTGCATTCTTGACCTTCTCATGTTTTGCAGCCTTATTCGCCTTTATCAAACAACGTTCAGCAAAAAAAGAAAAGGAGGCTAAGAAATAATGGAACTATTATCAATGGCCATTGCGGCAATCCTCATTAATAACGTCGTTTTAACGCAATTTTTAGGAATCTGCCCCTTCTTAGGTGTCTCTAAGAATTCGAAGAGTGCTGTAGGCATGGGCTTAGCTGTTATCTTTGTCATCTTTGGAGCATCTTTATTGACCTTCGCTTTATACAAGCTGGTTCTTGTGCCCTTTAACATCGAATATATGCAGCTTATTTCTTTCATTCTCGTCATTGCGGCTTTCGTTCAATTCACCGAGATGTTTATCAAGAAATATAGTGCATCACTATATAAGTCATTAGGTATTTATTTACCACTTATCACGACTAACTGTGTCGTTTTGTTCGTCGCTCAAGATAATATTACTCAAGGATATAATCTTATCGAGACGATGGTCAATTCGATCTCTGTTCCCGCTGGTTTCATGCTCGTATTATTCTTATTCTCTTGTCTTCGCGAAAGACTTGACTCAGCTGATACAACAGCTTCTTGGCGTGGTAATCCAGTCGCTTTAGTCGTAGCTGCTTTAATGGCTTTAGCCTTTAGCGGACTTGCTGGTATTGTTTAATGACATCGATTGTTGTCGCGATCTTAGTCTTTGTTGCTTTAGGAGCTTTATTCGGAGTAGGATTTTATCTTAATCAAAAAACGCCAAAGCCAAAAGGTTGCGAAAATTTAACAGCGGATTGTGAGGGATGTCGAATCACGACTTGCCCTCATCATCCTCACAGCACAGAAGGAGAAAAAGAAAATGCTTAATGCCTTTATCGTGATGTTAGTGCTAGGGGCGATCTTAGGCCTGATCTTAGCAGTTGCTTCTAAGATCTTCGAGGTCCAGGTCGATGAAAGAGAAGCTACGGTTACTGCGATGTTACCAGGTTATAACTGCGGCAGTTGCGGTTATCCTGGCTGTAGCGGACTTGCTAGCGCTTTAGTCAATAAGGAAACGGATACACTTAATTGTAAACCTTGTAAGGCTGAACAAAGGTCTAAGATCGTTGAATATCTCAATTCAACGCCCGGGCCTGATGGCGAGGTCTTAAAGGTCAAATCGATCTAGTTTAAAAAGTCATCTTATCGGATGACTTTTTATTTGGGAATTTGCTGTTTTATCTCTATAAATAAATAGAGGTGATTTGGTATGCATAAAAAGTATCTATTATTAGGATTTTGCGTCATGGCTTTATTGGGTCTTTGTTTTGTACTGGCTTTGCTTTATCACCATTATAAACTGGATCTGGTCGAGGTCTATGTCGCCAGCCATAATCTCAAAGCTAATCATGAGATCGTGGAAGATGATCTAAAAAAGATCGAAGTACCACGTGCTTATTTATCAAAAGAGATCATAATCGAAAAAGAGCGCTTATTAGGCTCTTTAGTCTATTTAGATACGCGAATTGCCAAAGACTCTTTCTTTTATGAGGACTTGGTCCTAACAAAAGGTGAAGGAAGAGATGCGGACTATCGCTATTTAAGTTTGAGCCACTTTGATCTTTTGGCGAGCGACCTTGCTAATGACCCTTCACATTTAGTTAAAAATATGAAGATCGATCTCTATCTAACGATCGAACAAAATGTGGTGATGTCCGATCTCCTATTTGAAAATGTGCAAATAATTGCCTTATATGACAAAGATCAAAAAGCCATTGAATTTGGCGATAACCAAAGCCGCGTCAATAGTTTGAGTCTGGCGCTTGAGGAAGAATATATCCCTATTATTAATGAAGCCTTAAAACTCGGCGAGCTTTCTTTTAGTGTTTCGCCGGACAGTTATGATAAAGATGCTGCGTTGAGCTTTAACGAAGATACGCGTTTGAGGACTTATTTTTCATGCTTAAGTGCTTGATGATCGTTTGCTTGTTTGTCTTTTTAAATGCTTGTGAAACGAATGGATCTCTATATTGTGAACTATCCCAAGCTCCTTTCAGAACCATTGTGCGTCTTGATTATAATTATAAAAAGGTAACTTTTTATCACGAAGAGGTCATCATCGATCTAAAAGAGGTTGATGAAAAAGCGCTGGACGATTATTTAAAGGAGCTAGATGATTATGAAATAAAAAATGGTGATCTATATATTTATTTTGATTATGATCTAAATGATCCTGATGATAGAATGAATTTTATCAGCAATGATGAAGCAGCCGACTATTTTCATCTCGATCTCAGCGAAGCTGCTTTTGTAAAAAAGGGCTTTACATGTCGAAAAGTCGAGGACAAAAGCGATAAATAAATCAAATGCATTCTTTTATGATAAAATGTGTACATGAGGAAAGCTTTTTTAGTGATGCTCATGTCTTGTCTTTTGGTAGCTTGCCAGCAAGTGGATGACGTAAATACTACTTTGTATGATACCATCAAAAACTTCAAGGCGAGCGATTCTTCTAAAAGAGCGAATCATCACAAGGAATTATATGCCTATTATTTGCCAAGATCAGTCAATGTCATAGCACAAGACAGCACCTATGATATCTTTGATTATAAGGGTATAACACTGGCGATGTCCCTCAATGCAGCAAATATCATTGCCCAAGCATATTATCCAAGCTATCAGCAGTTAGACACACAGATATATGATGAAAACTATCTTGTCTTTGGATATGGATTTATGCACCACGGGCAAAATTATGAGCTAAAATTATATCAGGTCGAAGATTCCTATCTTTTAAATCTTAATACTGATTTTGTTAATTTCCATGCCACAATGTCAGCAAATTATTTAAAAGATGTATTGACGCTCATGCTAAAGATGGCGGACAATATCGTCTTAGATGAAGAAACGGTCGTAAAGACTTTATCCAATCGGCCTAGTATCGATTATGAAAAAGAGCAGATCGATCTATTCCAGATCGTCGTTCCCCAAAACGGGCGATTAGAAGATCTTATCAAAGATCATACAGATTAAAGAGGTGAAGTTTATGAAAAAGATTATGGATCTAATATTTGAACCAGTAGAAGACGAAAAAGATGAAAAAATCGATATCCCTGAGATCATGACAAGAGCTAAGGTAACAAGACAGAAAAAAAGAGAAACACAAACTTCATCATCACGGTCTCAAAGCAAAACAGAGCCTGTTGTTTTGAATGAGCAAGTCAAAGATGCTAGAACCAAGTTAAAAGAAAATGATGTTTTATCTAAGCCTAAAGCTTCTCATATCTCGATCGATGTCACGCCAAAAAAGGCGATTCGCAAGGTCGAATACGACAAAGATTATAAGTATGAGTCGCAGCCTGCTTTAAGTCCTATTTTTGGCGTCATCGAAAGCAAGGGCAATCATCCTAAATTTACTGCTCCCAGTATTACCGGTACTCAGGCGACTAAAAGCAAGATCGGGACGATCCTATCGCCGATCTATGGACAGATCGATAACGAAAAAGAAGAAATAAAGACTTCAAATGTCGTGATCAAAGAAGATAAGTCAAATAATGACTTTACTAATTATTCTTTAGACGACATGTTAAAAGAGGAGTAGCGGGCTTATTTAAGCCCTTTTATTTAGTTATGAAAAATGAACAAATAAAGATTTTGTTATGTGCTGATAGCGATAAAGTTAATCTAATCAAAAAATTAGTCTCGATCTTAGATCCTTCAAGGACTGGCTATCTTATTGAGGGCAGTGGTACAGATTTAAATGACACGGCAAATTATCTCGTTATGGACGAAGCTAGTTTAAAAGACACGGCTAATTATATACTTTTATTAGATGGCCAAACAGCGATCATAGAAAAGGGGAAAGATGCCGTAATTTATGATTCAAGACTTGATCTTAAACTCGAAGATCAAAGCGAGCTTTCTTTCTTTTCGTTTGGCCTTGAAGATGAAGAAGCGGATTTTGTAGCTTATGATCTTTACCAAGACGCCGATTTTGTCGAATTCGATCTTTTATATCAAGATAACTTCTTATATCACTTTCACATCAAAGATGTTGGAACAAAACTAAGATACTATCTTGCATTGATTGTCGTAGCGGTGATTCTGTGTATTGATTATCGCCAGATTGAAATGGTCTTAAATCGCTAATAAAGCGTTACCAACATCTTGAAAAAATTTTCATAAGTGTTAGAATTAAAGTAGGAGATAAGATAGTATGGATCAATTTATGGTTTCTAGTGCTTATGTTGCGAATCTTTTGATACCAGTGATCGTTTGTATTTTGTTGGTTTTTTTGATCATCTTTATCTATCGTCTGACTGTAATTGTCAAACGCTTGGAAAAGACGATCGACAAGGCCGAACATTCATTAGATCTGGTTGATAAAAGCATGGAAAAGCTTCAGACGCCACTTAATACGGTCGTCAAGCTTTCTGAAACGGTAGATAAAGTGCATGATGCCGGCGTGGTCGCTTTTAAACAATCACGCGACTACATCAATAAAAATTCTAAAGTTATTAAAGAAAAAATAAGTTCGGTCATGTCTTTTAAAAAGAAGAAAGATAACTCCAAGACCATGGCCGATATCCATGACGAAATTAATGAAAATAAGGAGGTGTGATCATGGACGAGAAAGAAAGAAAGGAATTAGAAGAATCAGTAGAAGCAACTGTTGAAGAGATGAAAAAGAAGATCGATGAAATCTCAAAAGCTACTGATGAAATTGAAGATAGGGATCTCAAGATGAAGGCTAACGAGATCAAAGACCGCACCGTCGATCTTTTGCAGAGAACTATTGAAAAATTAAAGACAACTGTTGTAAATATCAAGGATTCCGAAGAACTAAAGAATTCCCTTGAATTTGTTAAAACTAAATCGAAAGATTTAGCATCGGCGACCTTAAAGAAGATCGACGAGATCAAGAATTCGCCTCAACTTAAAGAAGGGCTTTCTAATGCCTCAGACTCTTTAAAGGATCTTGGCAATAAGGCTTATAAGAAATTTAATGAGGTCAAGGATTCACCCCAGGTCCAAGATACACTGGATAAGGCTGGAAAGGCTTTGGGCGATCTCAAAGATGCCGTCAAGGAAAAAGCCGATGAAGTCATGGGCAATGAAAAAGTCAAAAAAACCTATGAATCCGTCTCTAACAAAGCTGGCGAACTTTTCGGCAATGTTAAAACAGGACTTGATGATTTCTTTGCTAAACCTGAAGTAAATGAAAAAGTTGAAAAAGCCAAAGATGTAACGATCGATGTTGCACAAAAGGCGGTCGATGCATTAAGGAATTGGTTAAGACCAGAGAATAAGGATGTCAACGATGAGCAACGTGATCAACCGGAAGAAAAGTAGGCGCGTCACGATCTACGAGGTCGCCAAAGAAGCCGGGGTATCACTAGCTACTGTCTCAAGGGTCATTAATGGTTCAGAAGTTGTTAAAGAAGTAACACGCAAAAAGGTTGAAGAGGCGATCACTCATCTTGGTTATAAGCCTAATGCGATTGCCCAAGGCCTGGCGCTTTCTAAAACGACGACCGTTGGTCTGATCGTACCGGAAGCAGGTTTTAGCTATGTAGGACAGGTCATCAACGGACTTTTAGATGTTGCCAAGATCTATAAATATAACATTATGCTGCATACGATCAATGAGGGTATCAGTGATGTCGAAAGCATTGTCGATGATGTGATCAAGTCAAGGGTCGACGGTGTAATTGTCTACAGTGACCGCATTACCGATCGTTCCATCGCGCTTTTAAGTCAGTACAATATCCCGATCGTTGTTATTTCAAATCGCGTCTCCAGCGATAATATTTGTTCGGTCTTTGTCGATATCGAAAAAGCGATCTTTGAACTTTGCAGCAAGTATCTGGCCAGCGGTGTTACTGATATAGCGATCGTGGGCGATCATCGCAACATCAATACGACCGCAATGATGTTGAAAGGTGCAAAAAGAGCTTTTAAAGATCATGGTTTAGAATTTGATAACGAAATAACTAAACCTAAGAATTATCATTCGACCTTCCATTTCCTCAAAGATTATTTCACCGATCACAAACATCAACTAGTAATAGCTAACCGCGACTCACAAGCGATGGCTGTTTTGAATGCTGCTAGAGAAAATGGGATCAGGGTGCCTGATGAAATGGAGATCGTCGGTGTGATCGATACAAAATACAACTCTATGATGCGTCCGCAGATATCTTCCTTCTCCATCCCATCTTACGACCTGGGTGCTGTATCAATGCGTCTTCTTACCAAGATGCTGGATGCGGAAGAGATCACTGATAAAGAAAAGTGTCTTAAATACCTTTTCACTAACCGTCAGACGACTAAACTAGATTAGGTGGGTAACCGCCTTTTCTTTTTATAAAACAAAACTTGTTAATAGCTAACACAAAGAATGGTTTGAAGGAAAAGATACACATAACAAGATCTTTTAAGCGAGGTCCATCGATGATTGGGCCTTTATTTATTTGGCGACTTTGATTATAATTTTGGGGTGAGGTTTTGTTATGAAATTATTTGATGAACTTAAGTGGCGCGGTCTTGTCAAAGATATGACCAGCCCTGAAATTGAAGATAAAATTAATGAAGGTGGATTGACCTTTTACATTGGCACTGATCCAACAGGCGACAGTCTGCACCTAGGTCATCTTTCAAGTTTTTTGATCGCTAAGCGGCTAAAAGACGGGGGACATCATCCAATTCTTTTGATCGGCGGAGCGACGGGAAGAATTGGCGATCCCAAGCCAAGTGGCGAAAGACAGATGCTGGATCTTGAGACCTTGAACCACAATATCGAGGGCCTTACCAATCAGGTCGAGCGCTTGTTTGGTTTTGAGGTTGTCAATAATTATGACTGGATCAAAGATTTGAGTCTTTTGGATTTCTTAAGAGATACAGGAAAATATTTTAATATCAACTATATGCTTGATAAAGATATCATCAGAAGACGGTTAGAGACAGGCATTACCTTTACAGAATTCTCTTATATGCTGCTTCAGGCCTATGATTTTTATCACTTATATAAGACTCATAACTGCCGCATGCAGGTAGCGGGCAGTGACCAATGGGGCAATATTACTGCCGGGGTCGATCTCATTCGCAAAAAAGAGGGTGTTGAAGCTTATGCTTTTACGATGCCGTTAGTGACGGATAAGGCTGGTAATAAGTTTGGTAAATCAGAAGGCAACGCAATGTGGTTAGACAGCGATAAGACTTCCCCTTATGCAATGTACCAGTTCTTATTAAATGTAGAAGATGAAAAGGTAATTGATTATTTAAAGATCTTTACTTTCTTAACTAAAGAAGAGATCGAAGCATTGGAGATCTTGCACAAAGAACATCCTGAACATCGCGATGCCCATAAGGCGCTCGCAAAGGAAATCGTGACTTTCTTACATGGTGAAAGCGGCTATGCTAAAGCAATCAAGATCACCGAGACCCTCTTTAGCGGCGATATCAAAGATATGCAGGTCGAAGATATTAAAACAGGCTTGCTTGATGCCCCACATGTTACGATCGAAGATGCGACGAATATCTGTGATGCTCTGGTTATGGCAGGAGCTTGCAAATCAAAGCGTGAAGCAAGAGATCTTATCAAAGCCAACAGCATTGCCTTGAATGGCGTTAAGATCAGTGATTTTAATCTCGCGATCAAAAAGGAAGAAGCCTTTGGAAGGGAAGTGGCTGTTTTGCGCCGCGGTAAGAAAAATTGGTACGTCTTGCAATTTTTAAAATAGTATGAAAAAGTTTATCTTATGTCTGCTGTGTCTTTTATTAGTAGCCTGCAGCAGCGACAATAGCGAAAAGATCGCTTTGGGAAGATATGAAGAGCTCATATCGCAGCTAAACTATAATACGAGCTTTCAAAGTCATTCAGAATATTATGACTTATCATATGAGACGGTCAAGATCAGCGATAACGAGTACCGCTACTATATCTTTATTGACAACGCACGGATCGCCATGTATGACATCGTGGCGCTAGCCTTGAGTGATGGTGTAGATACAAGTACTTTGATGCAACCATCGGTCGGGATTTTTGAAGATAAGAATTATACAATGATTCCTAACCAGGTTAAAAAAGAAGCTGGTTTTGTAGAAGGATTGATGCTTTCGGGGACAGTGGATGATTTAAATAAGAAGGTCAAGCTTTTGGTGGAATGGTACGATAAGGAACTGCTCAATCGTCAAGTTGAATATCTTGAGATCGATCTATTAGAACAAGGTGGCAACAATGGCTAAGGTTGTTAAGCAGTCTTTGATTACGGGCGCTTTAGCCTCGACTTTCGGTATTTTCTTATCTAAACTGCTGGGCTTGTTATATGTTGTGCCATTAAATGAGTTGGCTGGCGATGGCAACATGGCTTTCTACAGCATTACCTACACTTATTATGATATCTTGTTAAGGATATCTAGTGCAGGTATTCCTTTTGCGATCGCTGCTTTAGTAGCTAAGTATTATAGCCGCAACGATTTCAAAACGCTGCTGTTAGTCAAAAAGATCGGCACCTCTTTCCTTTTGGTAAGCGGTTTTGTGATCGCTCTTTTGTTTGTTTTATTCGCTTCGCCCATTGCTTCGATGGTCCTGGGATCTCAGGCGACAAGTGAAGATATTGAGATATTGCACAATTTATTTTTGATTCTATCCCTATCTTTGGTCTTGGTACCGCTTTTAAGTGCGATCAGAGGCTATTACCAAGGTCTTAAGATGCTTAATCAATATGCGGCATCACAAGCCTTAGAACAGCTTGTAAGAGTCGTAGCGATCGTTGTTTTGGGCTATATCTGTGTCAAGATCTTATCGCTTGACAATGTCTATGCCATCTACATGGCGATCCTGGCGGCGGCCTTAGGCGCCTTGATCTCGATTGTCTATCTCATCTTTTCAGGGCGTAAAATCGATAAGGAGATTAATTCCTTGGCTGCTAATGCCCCCGATCCCCGCGCTGGCAAAGAGATATTTCGTGAGCTTCTAGGTCTAGGGCTACCTTATTTTTTCGTAACTCTTATAGGTCTTGTGCCTAATTTTATTGATTCGACCTTTTTTATCGATTTTTCTACTTCCGTCGGCTATAACTATGACGAAGTAATGCTTTCATATGGCATCATCAAGGTCAATTGTTCTAAACTAGCTTCGATCCCAATGGTCTTGGCGACCGGTTTTGGCGCTGGGCTGGTTCCTTATTTGACCGAGTCTTTAGAGAAAAAAGATTTTAAGCTACTCAATCATCAGATTAACGAAATCTTCAATACAGTCTTGTTTATTTTGATCCCAATCATCTTATGGATGATCGTCTATGCTCAAGCTGTCTATTTTGTCATGTATGGCAACGAAAATATTGAACTTGGTTCATATCTGCTAAAGATCTATATGATCGTTGCTCTGATCGATACTTTTGGCTTGATCTGTTCTTCAATGGCCATCACCCTTAATCAAAGACGCAAGATGATATTTGTGGCTATCTTCTCATCGTTTGTTAAACTTGTCACTTTTTTTATCGCCGTCTATCTATGGGGCGCCCTCGGTTTGATCATCTCTTCGATCCTATCGGGTCTATCGGCTATTACCTTAGATATATATATCTTTTATCAAAACTTCAAAGTTGATTTTTCTCTTTTGGTAAGAAGGGTCTTGATGATGCTTATTTGCGCACTCATCTCATGTCTGCCGCTTCTTTTGACCTTTGTCTTTGGCTTTAATTACGACAATCGTTTGCTCTGTTTGATAATCTTGTGCATCTATGGCCTTTCATCGCTTGCCATCTATGTTTTATTGTGCGATTACTTAGGCTTCTTCAAACTATTGTTTAAAAAGGATCTACGCCAATATCTGCGCGCTGTTTTAAAACGCTAAAGGATTTTGCTAGTGTCGATCGCTTCCTTTAAAAGATAGCCTTTTTCCTGATAATTAGTTAAGCTTTGAAAGACCTGATCGATCAAATAAGCAGGGGTAGAAGCACCCGCGGTCACATAGACCTTTTCAGCATCTTTGAGATCGCTCAGATCGAGTTCTAGTGCGCTTTGGATTTTGCGCACTTTTTTGATCCCGGCTTCTAGGGCGATTTTTCTTAATTTTTCGGTGTTATTGGACAAAGGGTCGCCAACGATATATAAAAGATCGCAGTCTTTCAACTTTAAGATCGCTTTTTGGCGCTGAGAGGTCGCTTGACAGATCTCATCCTGTACGATTGCCTCAGGATATCTGACTAGTAATGAATCGACAATATCTTTTATTTCAAAGATCGACATCGTGGTTTGATTTGTGATCAGGATCTTTTTATTGATGATGGCTAAATCATCCAGATCCTTTATTGAAGATACTAAATGGATCTTTGAAGAGATGCTCAAGATCGCTTCGCATTCAGGATGACCTTTTTTGCCGATATAGATGACATCATACCCCTTGGTCAAATGCTCTTTGATGAGATTCTTGGTCTTGATCAC
>CALVCF010000019.1 GCA_944325935.1 uncultured Erysipelotrichaceae bacterium
AAATGTGTTAAGAAAAGAGGAAAGGTTTATGAAGAAAATCTTATTAGCTTTATTGGCTGTCTTCACTCTTGGCGCATGCTCCAGTGGCGAGACAAACGTCAGCTCAACTTGCACGATGGAAGATAGCAGCGGTGTCAAAATGTCGATGACGGTCACAGCACCAAGCGAGGATGCAAATGTTGAAGAGCTGACAATGTTGGTGAGTGCTGATTATGAAACGATGGGCATTACCGCCGACATGGTGGAATTATTCGACAAAGATCAATTATCACAGTTGATGGAAGATAGTATTATCTCATCGCTTGGAGGTGATGAAAGCGGTGTTGAAGTAACGCGCAGCGAATTCACTGATACCGCTATGGAGATCGAAATGAAGATGGATGTGGCGGCTTTGATGGAACAAAGCGGTTCAACTGAAGATACAACGGTCGCTTCCTTTGTTGAATATATGGAACAAAGCGGCGCCACCTGCCAATAAAAAAGATTTAAAAACCATGAAAAAAAGAGCTTGCACAGCTCTTTTTCTTTTGCTTAGAACAAAGTATCGGGATCAGTATACTCTTCATTAAAGGCTTTGGCTACACCTAAACAGGTATAATGGCCATCATAAGTATTTAGACCCAGCATAAAGCCCTTATCTTCCTTCAAAGCCCTTAAGCCTTTATTGGCGAGTTTCAAGATATAAGGAAGGGTCGCATTCGACAAAGCGATCGTTGAAGTCCGCGGTACAGCACCTGGCATATTCGCGACCGCATAATGGTTGACGCCATATTTTTCAAAAGTGGGATGATCGTGATCGGTCGTGTGATCCGATGTTTCAATACAACCGCCCTGATCGATCGCGACATCGACGATGGCGCTGCCTTTTTTCATTGTCTTGACCATTTCGGCGCTGACGACCTTAGGAGCCTTAGCACCTGGGATCAAGATCGCTCCAATCACAAGATCAGCTTCCTTGATCGCTGTTTTTAAATTATATTCATTATTGTTGACAGTATGGATCTGACCGTTTGTGATCTCATCGATCTGGGCCATTCTTCTTTGATCGATCTCAAAGACTTCGACATCTGCGCCCAAACCGTTTGCCATACGCGCCGCCTCAAAGCCGACGACACCGCCCCCTAAGACGATGACACGGGCCGGCCTTACCCCCGGTACCCCGCCTAACAAGATACCGCTTCCGCCGTTGGCTTTTTGCAAGATCCAAGCTCCGACTTGGACTGCCATCCGTCCAGCGACCTGCGACATAGGGGTTAAAAGAGGCAAACCGCCCTTATTATCCGAAACCGTCTCATAGGCGATCGCAGTTGTCTTTGAATCGATCAAAGCTTTGGCGAAGTTTTGATTGGCGGCAATATGCAGATAAGTGAAGACCATCTGGTCCTTGCGCAAATAGTGATATTCGCTCTCTAAGTATTCTTTGACCTTGACGATGAGTTCCGCCTTTTGAAAGATCTCATCCTTATTTAAGACCTTAGCTCCTACTTCTAGATATTCTTCATCACTAAAACCGCTGCCTGTACCCGCTCCCTTTTCTACAAGTACTTCATGGCCAGCCTTTAAAAGCGTATAAGCACCTGCAGGTGTTAATGACACCCGGTTTTCATTATTTTTGATCTCTTTTGGTATTCCAATAATCATGGGATCGATCCTCCTTGACTAGAATATATTAACCCTTCAATGATAAATGCACACAATTATTTGATTTAATCTTCAAAGCCCTCAAAGACCGGTCTTCCTTCATAGTGAAGCGCCTTCTTTTCGCCTCTTAGGACCGCTAAGGCATTTAAAGCCAAGGTCTCTTGTTCAAACTCGCCCGCGAAAACGCTGATCGGCGCAATAAATCCACAACGCTCGCGGATAATCTCTTCCACAAAAGGAAAGCGCAAAAGACCGCCTGTCAAAAGAATAGCGTCGACAAGGCCTTTTAAAACAACCGCCATAGCTCCGATCTGTTTCGCGACTTGATAGATCATGGCCTCAAAAACGCGCTTGGCTTTTTTATCGCCCTTTTGGATCAATGCATAGACCTTATCGGCATTGGAAGTTTTAAAATAGCTCGTAAAACCGCCGCTGACACTGATCAGCTCTTTCATTTCTGCCTTGGACTTGTCCCAAAGATATTCGATCACATCGCTGATGGCCATTGAACCCATGCGCGTAGGCGTAAAAGGTCCTTCGCCCCCGCCGCCATCATTCCCGTCGACCATTCTCCCTCGATGATGGGCGTTGATGCTGATGCCGCCATCGATATGAGCAACGATCAGATCTAATTCTTCATAAGGACGGCCGATTTCCCGGGCATATCTTTTAGCGACAGCTTTTTGGTTCAAAGTGTGGGCGACAGCTTTGCGATAGATGCCATCGATACCGGTAATGCGGGCAATGTCGTCATATTCATCGACGACAGTGGGATCGCTCATATAGATCTTGAGATCATATTTATCGCTTAAACGCTTGGCCATCTGCACTCCCAGCATGGAAGAGTGATAAAGGCCGCCGACCGCCTTTCTTGTATCCTCCAAGAGCCTATCATCAACTTCATAACAACCGCTCTTTAAAGAATAAGAGGCCCCACCCCGCGCAGCGATCGCCGAAAGCTCTGATCCCTTGATCTTTTTTTCTTCTAAGAACTTTTCTAAGACCATCATGCGATAATCAAGCTGATCGTTGATGGTCTTAAACTTATTTAAGACGCTGCTGTCATGGAAGACGTCTTCAAAAAAGACTTCTTTTTCATCTTCGTATAGAGAGACCTTGGTTGAAGTCGAACCAGGATTGATAACTAAGATTTTGTAACTCATAAGCTTATTTTACTACGTTTTCCATAAGTTGGAACAGCATCAAAAAAGCCCTGCCCTATTCTAAAATGCAAAAAAACACTTAAGCAGTGTATAATGGTCTTATTAAGAGGATAAAACATGAAATATTACTGTATTGGAATCAAGGGCGCGGGCATGTCGACCCTGGCCCAAATCTTATATGATCTAGGAAACGAAGTCAGCGGCTATGACGATGTAAAGGAATATAAATACACCCAAGCCGGTCTTGATCAAAGAGGGATCGAGATCTTTTATGAAGCCCACCCCCTCGATCAGGATGTGATCGTCACTTATAGCGTCGCTTTTAAAGATGACCACCCCGAACTTAAAAGAGTCAAAGAGCTAGGGCTGAAGGTCAAGAAGTATTCACAGATCATGGGCCATGTGATCGATCTTTTTGAAGCGATCGGCGTCGCTGGCACCCATGGCAAGACCTCTACAGCCTCGCTTTTGCGTCATCTTTTAGAAAATACCTATGGCTGCAATTACTTTATCGGTGCCGGTGATGGCTATGTAAACAAAAATAATAAATACTATGTCGTAGAAAGCGATGAATTCAACCGCCACTTTCAAGACTATCATCCCACCTATGCGATCATCACCAATATTGAGCTTGAACATACAGAATGTTATCGAGATATCGATGATATAAGGGATACTTTTGAAATATTTGCGAATAACACCAAAAAACTCGTCATCGCTAATGGCGATAATGAAGAAGTGCGAAAGATCCGCTTTAAAACTCCTTTCTTATACTATGGTTTCAAAGAAGATAACGACATCGTCATCAAAAATAGCGAGCTTAAAGAAGATGGATCAAGTTTTGACTTATATATTCCATCGCGCGGATTTTACGGACACTTTGACCTGCCTCTTTTTGGCGAGCACATGATCGCCAATGCCGCCGCAGCGATCACTATAGCACATCTTTTAGGCATTGCAGAAGATAAGATCCATGATTTATTGACCAGTTTCCATAACGCTAAAAGACGCTTTGCGATCGAACAAGTCGATGATATCACTATCATTGACGACTATGCCCATCATCCCACCGAGATCAAAGCGACCCTCAAGGCCGCCAGACAAAAATATCCCCAAAAACGCCTGATCGCGATCTTTGTCCCCAACACCTATTCCAGGACCAAAGATTTTAAAGACGAGTTCATCGAAAGCTTATCTTTAGCTGATAAGACCTATTTGACCCAGATCGATTGTAATCGTGAAGATCCTAGGGACTATCCTGGCATATCATCTAGGATGATCGTTGATGGCATCAAAGATGCCGAGCTTATCAGCGATGAGGAAATGGATAAGCTAAAGGATGAGCGAAATGCTGTTGTGGCCTTCTTGGGTTGTGCCAGTGTCGATCATCTGATCAAAGCTTATAAGGAAGTCATCGCCAAACGAAGTTAAAGTTGATGCTTTCCCCGCCATCGACCACAATGCTTTGACCGGTACAAAAGCGGTTGGTAACGGTTAAAAAATAGGTCCATTGCGCGATCTCTTCACTTGTCGCCCATCTTTTTAAGGGTGTTTCAGCCATGATCTCTTGCCAGGCTTCTTCATCATTGATGACATTTTGATTGAGCTCAGTCAAGACCCCGCCGGGATCTAGGCTATTGCAAGTAGCCTTAAATCGAGCGACCCGGAGTGCCAGATTTTTGGTATAGGCGATCACGCCGCCTTTACTGGCGGCATATTCCGGAAATTCTGATCCCGTGTGTCCGCTGGCTGAGCCGATATGCAGGATCGAAAAGATCTTTTCTTGATCGCCGTATTTTTCCGAGACTCTGATAAGAGCCTTAAGATTAGTATTGATATCATCATCATTTTGCACGCCTGCACTATTGATGAGGATATTGATATCCTCAAGATCAGGCAAAGCTTTTTCATCTCTAATATCTAAGACATAATGATGATAGCCCTGCTGTTTAAAGGGACAGTCTTTTAAATCAAAGCCAATGACTTCATGGCCTTCCCTTAAGAACTTCAAAGCGATGGCCTGTCCGATCCCACCGCTGGCTCCGGTTACTAAAACGCGCATTATCGTTTCTCCTTCATATAGCTTAAGTAAGCCTCTCCTACCTTATTTTTCTGCCAAGACTTAGTGATGCGATAAGCCCATGGTGAAAAGATCATTTCCATCATCAATTCTAAGACCGCCCCTGTCAAAGCGCAGGTCACACACTGAATAAATGTCCAGCTAAAACCCTGCCAGAAAATGGGGGCAAAGATCATAAAGACAATGATCGCAAAGAAGAGATTGTCGACAAATTGACCCGCAAGAGTGGAAAGATAAGACCTCGTCATAAATGCTAGCTTGCCGTCAGGATTCTTCTTGAAGCATGAACCGATGTAATGATTAAGCACGTTATTGACTAGGGATGAGACAATAAAAGCGATAGTGCTCCCCAAAAGAATGAACCAGTTTAAAGCGAAAATACTGTTGAAGGCACTATAGTCTTGAGCATTTGATGGAATAATGGCGGCAAGATAAAAAATGAGACAGGCCAACAGATTGCAAAGTACGGCAAAAAGCGAGATCTCGCTGGCTGCTCTTGGCCCGAAGTGCTTGGTAATGACATCCATACACATAAAGGATAACCAAGAAATGAGGATCCCTCCATCTAGAGCCAGATATTCGCTTTGATAGATCGTCTTATTGGCCAAAAGATTCATCATGACCACGCTCAAGACAAAAAACGCAACGATATAAGAGGGGACGCTTCGCAATAATAGACTGAATTCTTTTTTTCTGTTTTGCATGAAATTCTTCCTTTCCTTGTGCAAAACTACCATTCCAATAAAAATAGCTTGTCGCCAAGCTACTACAAAGATCGAATAGTAGTCCTGGTTTTGTTTAACGACAGGATGGTACAAACGAACTGTCGGCTTAAAGCTTTCTAATTGTACAAAAATGAAAGCCTTTGGGCAATATCAAATGTTTTGCCATTACTTCAGGAAATCTGTTAAAATTTGCCCATGGAAAATAAAATTATAGTACAAAGTGAAAAACAAATTTTTGCGAAAGGCTGGTGCTTTGCGAAGATCTTCTTCATGTTTTTTATTGGCTGTATCATTGGAACCTACTATGAAGAGATCTTAAACTTTGTCCGCACTGGCATTTGGGAATCAAGGCAAGGGATCATCTATGGACCCTTTAACCCGATCTATGGCTTTGGCTTTGCCGGTTTTGCTTTGTTGCTGGGCAAACACAACGACACAAGGCCTTGGTGGAAGACCTATCTCTATTCATGCCTTATCGGCGGGATCGCCGAGTTCTCTTTAAGCTGGATCGGTGAGGTCCTCTTTCACGCCAACTCGTGGGATTATTCTAACATGCCCTTAAATATCGGCGGCCGGACGACTATTCCCTTCATGTTGTTTTGGGGCTTGGGCGGTTTACTTTTTATGCGCTATGTCTATCCTTTTTTATCTAAACTCATCGAAATGATCCCCTACAAGTTTGGTAAGATCATCTTGCCGATCTTAGTCGTCTTTATGTGCTTGAATATGTTCGTGTCTTATACTGCCCTTTTCCGTCAGGCCCGACGTCTTGAAGGCGAACCGCCGATGACCTTTTTAGGCGAAATATACGACCAGGTTTATACTGATGAATTTTTGGCTGAGATCTATGCCAATATGAATCATGAACAAATCGGTGAAAACCTGGACTAAATCCAGTTTATTGCTTTTTTTCTTCTTTCTCGCCTTTTTTAAGGAAGGGGATCTTTGAGCTGAATTCGTCAATGATCCCGCCTTTGATGGAGTCGCCTAATATGCCGATCGCCTCCTTGACAAGCTTTGCATCCTTTTCGTCAAGCTGATTCACATGCTTCATGACTTTGATGATATTAAAGACAAAATGTTTAGTCAGATCTTCCATCGTATCGACATCGCACTCTTCGATCGCATCGAAGATAATGTTGACGACCTCTTTGCGCTCTATGCTTGATAATTTGGCCAGGTAATCATGAAAGGCCTGGTCAAAGACCCGCGAGACCAGCGTATCTTCTGATGTTAAGACAAAGTCCTTGCGTATTACTTCCCAGCTATAGATATCATGTTGCATGACTCCGCTGGCAGCGGAATTGACGATGACCTGCAATTCGCGATGTGATAACATCTTGCCGAAAAAGGAAGATTGGGGCATATAGGTCGTAATGACCGGCAATGCGATCTTGTCATCGATATCTTTGACCAGATCCTCATGAAGGCCCGGCCCATCAAAAGAGAAGACGCCCTTGATCCTAGCGGCTACTTCATCAAGCGAAAACAAGGCGGCATAGACGGCGAGATTGCCACCTTTTGAATGCCCACCCAAAAAGAGATCGCCACTAGTGTGCTTGGCCACCAAATGCGTATACTCTAAAGCGTCGATCTGGGAGGGAATGGTCTTTTCAAAAGTCATCAAAAGGTCTTCCTTCCAGCCGTTGATCGTATCATCGGTACCCCTGAAGGACAAGTAATGGCGATTGCCTGGCAATTCGATCGTCACGCTGGAAAACTGTTCGACCTCTTCATCGCTGAAAATGAATTCGTGAAAGATCAACGCCAGATCTTTAAAACGAATCGATTCGGCCATCAGGCGGAATAATTCAGGGTCTTCTTTGGCAAATTTAGGCCTTTTTTCTAGATCAGCGCTATATTTTTCATAAGCTTTGGCGATTGTGATCGCATTTTGATCATTATAGACAATGTCTTTAAGATCCATATAAGAGAAACGCGCCAAGATGAGAGCGTCGATCTCATTGAAATGGTCGGCCTCAAAGCTAAGATCGCCACGCCAGGTCAGATAATCGATAATATTAGTAATTTTTTTCTCGCTCATAAGTATTTGATCTCCCTTTTTACTTCTCGTTTCTTTGTTTTCTTTTGTTTTTTGCAGGATGTAATTCATCACCTGCTCATCTTTTAAAGATTAGCGATCACAGCTGTTTCTTCTTTGATCAACTCAATTGTAGCAACAAAAACGAATATCTTGATAGTTTTATCTTATAATTATGTGCTGGAGGTTAAACATGATATTGGATAAAATTGATCAAGACCTATTAGAGATCGCAAAGGAATCGGATGAGATCCTAAAGGACATCTATCAAAAGATCGATGAGATCTGTCTATATAACTCAAAGCGGATCTTGGAAGCTTTCATTGAAAACAAAGTATCCTATACTGATTTCGCTGACATCAACGGCTATGGCAATTATGATGAGGGGCGTGACAAATTAGAAAGGATCTTCGCCAAGACCTTAGGCCACGAGGATGCTTTGGTACGATCCCAGATCATGAGCGGGACCAATGCGATCTATCTGGCACTTAGCGCACTTTTGAAGCATGGCGATACTCTTTTATCTATTACAGGGGAGCCTTATGATTCATTACAGGAGATGATCGGGATCTATGGCGATTCCTCGCAATCCCTAAAAGCTTGCGGAGTCAAATATGAGATGATCGATCTTGTCAATAACGATTTTGATGATGCCAAGGTTCTATCGAGACTGAAAAAAGAGCCGATCAAGGTCGTTGCGATCCAAAGATCGCGCGGTTATGCCAGCCGCAAATCTTTAACGATCCAAAAGATCGAAAGGATCATTAAAAAGATCAAGGAGATCGCCCCAGAAACGATCGTCTTTGTCGATAATTGTTATGGCGAGCTGGTCGAAAAAAAAGAGCCCGGTCATGTCGGTGCCGATATCGTTGCCGGTTCACTTATGAAAAATTTAGGCGGCGGGATCGCTGCGAGTGGCGGCTATATTGCTGGACGTCAAGATCTTGTCAAGATGGTTGCCGAACGTCTTAGTGCTCCTGGAATCGGAAAGGATCAAGGCGCTAACTTCAATCAAAACATCAACTTTTTTAAAGGTATCTTCATGGCGCCAAGCGCAGTAAGAAATGCGCTGAAGACCGCTGTCTTTGCTGCTTATATGCTAGAAAAGCTCGGTTATCAAAATGTCGATCCCAAATACGATGAAGAAAGAAGCGACATCATACAAACGCTCGAGCTGGGTAGTGAAGAAAAACTGACTGCTTTCACTCAGGGCATCCAATCATCAAGTCCGATCGATTCCTTTGTGAAAGTGGTGAGCGCGCCAATGCCAGGCTATCCTTTCAACGAAGTGATGGCAGCTGGAAGTTTCACCCAAGGCAGCACGATCGAGCTGAGTGCCGATGCCCCGGTCATCCCTCCTTATCGCCTTTATATGCAAGGGGGATTGACCCAGGAATATGGCAAACTGTCCATTCTCTTAGCTCTTTCCAATCTAAAATAGGATCCTTGCGATCCTATTTTTGTTGCTTTCATATTGATAAACAGGTCTAACATAGTAGCTTAAACACTGCCTATTTGTCCACCATCGATCCTGATAATAGTGTTGTTGATAAAATCGGCCTTGGAAGAGACTAAAAAACTAACCAGGTAGGCCACCTCTTGTGGTTCGCCATATCTTTTGACCATGATCTTATCGACTTCAGAGCTTAAGAATTCTTCGTCATAGCCCTCTAACTCTTTTTCGGTGCCAATAAAACCGGGGGCGATGCAGTTGACATGGACAAAAGGTCCCATCTCAAAAGCCAGATCATGGGTCAAAGAGATAAGGGCTGCCTTGGAGGCATCATAGTCGATACACATGGGATAATACGTGTTGATGCCATTAGTCGAAGAGATGTTGATGATCCGCCCATATTCCTTTTCAAGCATGTGCGGATAGACCCTTTTAGCCAAATTAAATGCCCCTACAACATTGACATCTAGCGTCTTGCGAAATTCTTCGCTTGTCTTTAAATGAAAGAGGTTTGAAAGATCGATCGCGGCGTTATTGACAAGAATATCGACACCACCCCATTTTTCCTCGATATCAAAGATCATCGCCTCGACTTCTTTTTCTTGGGAGACATCACATTTGTAAGTCAAACAGCCCACGCCATAGTCCTTTTGGATCGTCTTTGCAAGCGTCTGCGCTTCCTTTTGCGAAGTCAAATAATTGATGACGATATCATAGCCGTCTTTAGCCAGTTCTATGGCGATCGCCTTGCCAATACCTTTAGCGCCGCCGGTAATCAAAGCTACTTTACTCATAAGAAAAAGAAGAGCTCCTTAGGCTCTTCCTGAATACTTGCCATCAGCAGAGAAGACCACGATCTTTTCGCCTGGTTCAATAAACTGCGGGACGCGAAGCTTGAGTCCAGTCTCAGTCACGGCGTCCTTAGTCTGATTGGAGGGAGCTCCTTTGATAGCTGCATCGGTTTCCGTAACCGTCAGTTCGACCTTTTCAGGAACTGATACTGATAACAGCTCGCCATCAAAAAACATTAAAGTAACTTCGGAACCTTCTACAATAAAATACTTATTGAAGCCGAGATGTTCCTCATCTAATTCATAGGTATCATAGGTCTCAAGATCCATGAAATAATAAGTTGAATCTGCCGTATAAGAGTATTGTGCACTCTTTTTAGAAATGTTGGCGGCTTCAAATTTAGTGGAAGCGTTGAAGTTGCGCTCTTGAACATTCCCAGTCTTGAGATTCTTCATCTTTGTCTTTAAAATCGCGGCACCCTTGCCTGGCTTGACATGTTGGAAATCCAAGACCTGCCATGGATCGCCGTCGACGATCAAAGTTAAACCTGTTCTAAAATCACCTGCTGCAATTGCCATTTTTAATCTCCTTCTTATTTACTACATACTAATTGTACAAATCTCTGGTCCTTAGCTCAAGCTTTTTAGAAGATCGAAAGCTTTTTTTCTTCCTGATGGCTCTTTATATATTTCGTCCATTTGATATAACCATAGGTCGTATTGGTGAAGTAGCCAAGCTTTAGGATCAATAAGACGTATTGGCCTGAAAGGATATTGATGATCGCCTCTAAGGCTGCACAAATATACCAGGCGATCCACTGTTCACGGAAGCGGAAAAAGATAAATAAGCCATTAGCGATGCCGACTGCCGAGGCACAGGCATCGATGTAGATGATCGCTGTTTCTAGGTTCTGGTTATGGTAAAAGTCAGTCGCAATATCAAGCCCGCTGATAAAATAGCCCACAACAAAGGTCCAAAGAATGATCCCAATAATAACCAATACTTCCTGATAGCCTTTTAAGCGTCTGACCATCGTCAGCTCATCTTCTTCTTGATCTTTATGTTTAGACCAGTTCACAAAGCTGATGATATCGATCGGCAGCCAGAAAAACAGCGTTGTCGCCAAAGTTGCAAAGCGGTACATGAGCACGATCGAGATCGCGATCTCTGTGATCTCTACTAAAACCGACACCAAGAAATTATAACGCGATTGTTTCGAGATCAATAACTCACATAAGATATTGAGGAAGGTATCCAAAAGATACAAACACATGATGATAATGCCATTGATCCCATTAGCGCTCTCTTCAGGAAAGAGGACAGAAAAGATCGTAGCCAAGATCATGATGCTGATAAACCAGGACTTCTCATAGGTCGTAAACTGTTTGCCAAATAGATACATGACCAACAATGATAAAGCCAAAATCATAGAAGCGTTGGCAAAATTAAAGACTGCCATCATTTCATCGGCCATTTGTGAAGCAAAGACATTTTGTATTTCTTGCCTGCTTACATCCTTGTGATCAAAAAAGAAATGCTGACCATCGACACTTTCAAACTCATAGGCCCTGATTGATGTATCGCTCAGTGCTTCATATTCGTCCTGGGTATAAGTAACACGCATTTCATTATCAGCGTCGCTGTATATGACCTCGCATACGCTCATCTCTTCTAGATCGCAATCTTCATTTGCCACATCGCGCACCATCTCTACTTCTCTTACAAAAGTAAAGTCCCCGACTTCTTCATTGACCTTTAAGCTTCCATAGACGTAGGAAAATAAAGACGCGATGACCATAGCGATCAAGAAGATCATTTCGATCAATCGGACCTTTCTATTCGGTTCTATGTTCTTTCTAAAAAAATGGATCATAATTACCTCCGTGCCCTAAATAGATATTCAAAACGAAACTAATTATAGTCAATTATCAAAAATCTGTGAACTATTCTTAATGCGTTAAGTCTAAACTATGCGACTTTAGTTGCACGTTTGACATTTACATGATATATTTCCGGATGGACATAAAGGAGATTTTATTTATGTTAAAGATGTTACTAAGAGGGATGGTCATTGGTATCGCCAACATCATTCCCGGGGTCAGCGGGGGCACGATGATGGTCGCCATGGGCCTATATGATAAATTGATCCATGCGATCACCCATTTAAAAAGTGAATTCAAAGAGGCATTAAAACTGCTGCTTCCGATCTTCTTGGGAGCAGGCTTGGCAATCGTGATCTTATCGCGGCTTTTTGAATTTTTGCTGAACGACTATCCCATCCCGACCAATTTTGCATTCTGCGGCTTGATTGGTGGCAGTATACCTTTCATATTTAAAAAGGTCAAAGGGACTAAGGCCAGCTTGCCAAAGTATTGGATCCCCTTTTTGATCTTTTTTGCTGTTGTTATTCTGATGGCTGTCATGGGCGAAGCAGATGGCACTTCCAGAATTTTAAAGGTTGATCTTATTGAAATTATTAAATTGTTGCTGGTGGGGATAGTTGCAGCAGCGACGATGGTCATACCGGGAGTTAGCGGCTCGATGATGCTGATGCTTCTAGGTTATTACGCCACGATCATTTCTTATATCAACATGACGATCGATGCCTTAGTCAGCTTCGATGTTGCAGCCTTGTTTAACTGTTGCATGGTCCTTATACCCTTTGGAATCGGCGTAATTCTTGGTATTTTCCTAATCGCTAAACTGGTTGAATGGATCTTCAAAAAATGGGAAACGAGCGCTTATTATGCCATTATCGGCCTTATTATTGCCAGCCCGATCGCCATTCTTTTAAAGACCGACTGGTCAGGCCTATCCTTGCCTATCATTATAATAAGCATTGTCACATTTGTAGGAGGATGGTTCATCGCTTCCAAGCTTGGTGAACAATAAAAACACACCTATAAACAAAAGGTGTGCAAAGTTTAAGGGTGCAGGCGGTTTTATCCGTTTGCACCCTTTTAAACATCAAGTTCTAATTGCAGCTTTACCCTGATGCCTGCATTTATTTTTAGGTGAGAACCTAGTCAATAACAGATCTTGTTATTATCAAATTCTAAATCTTTAAGAACTATTTTATTATTTCAAATAATATCCTAATAACACTATGATCAATCATCTTGTGAACCGATTTGCGAAGTTTTTATTCTATGAAACATAAATGCTCGAACCATTATTGGCGACACTATAATTATCACTATTGCATATTCCTCAAAGTTATTTTATGACTTTACACTTGCAAATTACCATTCATTTAATAGAGAAAAATAATATCAATATATTGCCTTATCCCTTTTCGAAAATATAGCATTTGCCTATATCTTATCTCTGAACTGAGAATCTAGTTTCGCTCTATTTTAATGAACTGTATCCAAACTTTTACTTTTTAATGTTGTAAGTAGGATATGGGATCGTGATCCCGTTTTTATCAAATGCTTCCTTGATCCTTTTCCTGAGGTCGCTGCAGGCCACAAAACCACTGCCGCTATCTTTGGTATATACGGTCGTCCTGAGCTCAATACCGCTGTCGAGGAAATTAGTGACTAATACCGGCACCAGTTGATCTATATCAGCATTTTCATCGTCATAAATATTGACAAAAGCAGGGTGTTTGAGAACTATATCCTGAATAATCTTAATTGCCTTGTCAATATCATCGTCGTAGCTGATCGAAACATAAAGGAAACTGGCGTTAGTTTCGTTGATACGCGATACATTTTCGATAATGCTGTTATTCATAACGGTGTTGGGAATGATCAGGCTTGTATTGTTAAAGGTCTGAATGACTGTTTGTCTAAAAGTGATATCGACAACTGTTCCCCGGATATCTTTTTCTTTTAAATAGATTTGATCACCTACGGTATATGGATGAGTCAGATAGATCATTGCTCCGGCAATGAGATTACTGGCAGCTTCTTGGCAAGCCAGACCGACGATAATAGCTATTAGACCGCCGCTGGCTAAAAGAGCAGTTAAGACATCGCTCATCACTTTGAATTGGAAACCAACTACCAGCACGATGACCGTGATAAATACTATCTTCTTGATCCTTTTCTTTGGCTTATCCAAGGCAATGTTGTGCTTATTTAAAAAGATGTTGATCACCTTGTTGATCGAGGCTAAAGCAACGATCCAAAAGAAGATCGTAAATATAAAATCGATGGGACTGTTGACCATAATACTGTCCCAGTATCTGTTAAACGTATCCATAGCTATATTTTAATCGTTTTATCGATCGATTTAAATAAATATGTCCTACTAGTGTTCAAACGATAGTCTTGTAGGTTTTCTCGCCTTGATGTTTCGTTTTATGCATGACTAATACTTCATCAGCGGGTCATATCACATTAACTATTTTTGATGTTTGTAGCATCAACGTTTAGGCAAACTCTAATCGGTGAGAAGCGGCTTGATGATCAAACCGCAGTTTTTGACCATCGCTAAAGAATTGGCTGGGACACTTTGGGAAATAAAGGCATTGCCCCCTATAACACTGTTTTTTCCGATGCTTACTTCGCCTCCCAAGACAGTTGCGTTGGCATAGATAGTAACGTTGTCTTCAATGGTCGGATGCCTCTTAACGCCTTTTAAAGACGCGGCATTATCGGTGCTGATAGCCCCCAAAGTAACACCTTGATATACCTTTACTCTCTTACCGATGACTGTTGTCTCGCCAATGACGACCCCTGTACCATGATCGATGAAAAAAGCCTCGTCGATCTTCGCACCGGGATTGATATCAATACCTGTGGCGCTATGTGCCAGCTCCGCCATCATTCTTGGCAAATAAGGGATCTTTAAATCATACATCGCATGGGCCAGTCGATATATCAAGATAGCGTAAAATCCAGGATATGCCAAAATGATCTCTTCCCTTGACTCGCAGGATGGATCGCTTTCATAAAAGAATTCTAGGTCCTTGGACAGCCGCACTATGATCATGCTAAATCGTTCGAATAATTTATCTGTTATCGCCTTATCGTATACTTCACTTTTATATGCATAGGCCTTTTGAATCATATTTGCTGTAAATGCATAGATCTCTTCGAAACTTTGATCTGTTTTAAAAAACGATGGGATCAAAAGCGCGCGCAACCCATTTGAAAGAGCGATGACTTCCTTGCGTTCGATGTGGGCATTGGCGCATGCAAATAGCGGGTACATGCTTAGTCTAGCATCGATCATATCCTTGACCTTAGTCATAAATACCCTCCAAAGATAGGTAGCGATCAAAAGAATCCGGCAATATAACAGCGATCTTTTTTCCTTTTTCCTTGGCCTTATCAATAGCTGCACTCAAAGCCGCGCCAGATGAGATGCCTGCAAAGATACCCTCGTGGCGATGAAGAAGTTTCAGCGCTTTGATCGCTTTTTCATAAGACACATCAGCGATCTCGTCGATCAGATCTTCATTTAAGATGGCTGGTTTAAAGTTGGCCCCTATCCCCTGTATTTTATGTGGGAGGGCCATTCCCTTTGTCAAAAGCGGCGACTCTTCTGGCTCGACCCCGATGACTTTGATCGCTAGATCCTTTTCTTTGAAGAAGCCTGCAGCCCCGCTGATCGTGCCTCCGGTTCCGATCCCTGCCACAAAATAATCCAAACAGCCTAGATCTTTTATGATTTCCTGTGCCGTGTTTTCAAAGTGGGCTGACGGGTTAGCTTCATTTTCAAATTGTGATGGTAAAAAGTGATCGGGATATGCAGCTATGAGTTCTGCGGTTTTCTCTTTAGTCCCTGCCATTCCCTTTTTGCCGTCTGATAATACGACCTTGGCTCCATATGCTTTCATCATCCTGATTCTTTCTTCACTCATGGTATCGGGCATTACGATGATCAACTTCAAGCCCAAATTAGCAGCTATCATCGCCAGAGCAATACCCATATTGCCGGATGTCTCTTCGATTATGACCGTATCCTTGCCGATCGATCCTGTTTTTATAGCCTCACTGATCATCTTATATGCCGCGCGATCTTTGACGCTGCCGCTTGGGTTAAAAAATTCAACTTTTGCGTATATATCACTATGCAAACCAAGTTCTTTTTTAATCTTGGTCAATCTTACTAAAGGTGTCTTACCTATAGTATCTAACATTGATTCATATATCATTCTTTTTCATCTCCTTCTTGGTATGATAATTTTAAACTAGGTCGATATTAATGCAACTGACATGCCTTAAATGATACAGGCAAATCGAATTGCAATTTACATTAAAATTTCTCGCTTTCCGATTTTTGCGCATTGAATATAAAGATCTTTTGCAGTAATGGCAATCATTACAAAAACAGAGACTTAAATCGTATGCCAAGCATATTAATTTTAAAAAATATAGTATTTAACAAATGTATATCGAACAATGTTAGTCTGCGTTGCTTGTACGAGCGATGGTTTTAGTATTAAATGAACCTGTAAAGACAAGGAGATTTAATTATGTTAAGCAAGAATATCAAAGCTCTTAGAAAAGCAAAAGGACTTTCACAAGAGGAGCTGGCAATCAAATTAAACGTTGTCAGACAAACGATATCTAAATGGGAACAAGATCTATCAGTCCCCGACGCTGCTATGCTTATTCGTTTGGCAGAAGAATTAGATACATCCGTTAGCGATTTATTAGTAGATGAAACAGTTGATAACAAAAGCGACGACTTAAAAATTATCTCCGAAAAACTTGAGGTCATTAATCTTCAACTAGCTAAAAGAGCTGAGGCTAAGCTCAAAATGATTCGCTGCACATTGATCGCGCTCTGTATACTAATTATATTAGGCTTTATCGTGATCGCGTTGGCTGGCAATGAGTTCATAAATTGGGATTATAGTGATCCTGAATTAGCTGTAGCAGGCACGATTTTTCATGGCATAAGCTGGATATTTGTAAGGCTTGCTCCATTTATCTTTGTAGCCGCGCTGATTGGAATCATCTTAACATATAAAAGAAGATAAAACCCTGGATGTTTTTTAGCGCGGCTTGATCATTGTTCTTTTTGATCGCATCTCAAAACACAAGGATCATCTTTTAGCTAAAAACTGGGTCCTCTTCTGATCTTAAATGATTACCATATATTAAAATCGGTGCAGATATAAGCATCTGATCACTGGACCCAAAACCATATCGCTTCGAAATTTCAAGGATCGATCAGGATGAAATAGCGAAACTAAGACTTAAACGATTACTTTGCCCCTTTGAAGCGACAGTGCCAAAAGAGCATACTAAAAAGGTCTTATTTCAACGCCTGTTTGAAAATCCTAAAGCAAATTTAGGATTTTTTTATTTATAAGCCAACAAATATATAAAGGAGAGATCCTAAGCACATGAAAAAATACATGATCGAAAATCAATTAAAACAGGTAGAAATATTAAGAGAGCTCTATCCTCCAGGAACAAAGATCCAATGCATCCAAATGGATGATCCTTATCATGCCATTGCCCCCGGTTCCATCGGCACAGTTGATCATGTCGACGATGCTGGGACGATCCATATGTCTTGGGAGAATGGATCAAGTCTTGGACTGATTCCTGGTGAAGATCGTTTCAAAATTATTGGAAAATCGAAAGGCAGAAGCGCTGATGTATAAAGAAGTTCCACATAACCTTTCTATCTTTGAAAAGAAGAAATCCAGAAATCAAAAGCACATCAAGAAGCCAAAAAACAGATTATCCGATGGACTCAAGAAACTCTATAATCCCAATAATCAATTTGCGAAATTGAGCAAGCACTGAATAATGGCCTCACCATTATTCGAATATCTTAGGGGATACCCCTAAAACCCCGTTTTGTACAAGTGATTAGCACTGCAAAATACTGTATAATCACTATATATAACCACTAACTTAGGAGATGATAAAATGGCAAACGA
>CALVCF010000020.1 GCA_944325935.1 uncultured Erysipelotrichaceae bacterium
TGCATGACAGATGTCCGAAATCTCGTTGGTATTGCGAAGGTCTGTAATCGGTCTGATCTGTGGCATACCGCCACCCCCTTTCTTTTGTACATTATTATAACATAATTATGTATAAAGATATAGAGGCAGACATAGTTTGCGAGCTTATTTGGGGGCGATATCTGCATCATCATGTGCTAAGAGGATTGCCGATGAAATATCTTATAACTTCTCCTTGTCGGGCAGGAGGATTTTGACAAGCCGCCTTCGTTACCGCATGTTTCAACTTGATTCCGTTGAAAGAGTTGGGTAATAGTGGCACTATCGGCCCCTGTGCATCAGTATGGACATTTAAATCCTCGCTGTTAGTGATGTTTGAAAGCAACATCTAAAGTGTTAAACCTAAATCTATATCAGAAAAAGTATTAACTTAAACATAGGGGCAAACAGCTAGTGGATTAAAAATGCTAAGACATGGAGGCTTATAGCGTTACCAGAAGTGCAGCACTTGACATGGCAGAGATATAAATGCTGCCATTCACATCAAAAATCAGAGTATGCGCTCAGTAACTGTAACATTCCATCCTACGCACAGGGTCTCGTTGATACTGTATCCGTTAGGAAAGTTGAGCAAAAAACCTAGCCTTTATGCCTGGCATAGGAAGTGAAAATTTGTCACTATCTGGTGTCATGATGACGCTGATCATTTTATCCAAGCTTGTTTAATTCCCAATATAAAATTTTTTTCATTTTTGGGAAGTAAGTTTTCAAACTACTTTATCGACCCCTACCTTTTCATGATTTTATAACTAAAACTCGATCAGTTGATTTATGTCTCTCTATTGAGCGGTCTTAAGTTCTATGGCAATGATTACTAAAAGATCGTTGAGCTATTCACCAGTCAACTAAAAGATATATATGGCATAAAGAACGATATCTCTTACTTTGATTGCACAAATTTCTATTTTGAGATCGATAAGGAAGATGAGCTTATAAGAAAAGGTCCAAGTAAAGAGAACCGAAAAGATCCGATCATTTGCCTTGGCCTATTATTAGATGGTGATATATTGCCTATCGGTATGAAGATATATGCTGGAAATGAAAGTGAAAAGCCTGTGATCAATGCGATAGTAAATGAATTGAAAGATCAAAACAATATCGGCGGTAAGACGATCAGAGTGGCTGATAAAGGTCTAAACTGCGCCAAGAATATCTTCGATGCCAAAAGATGCGGCGATGGCTATATCTTCTCTAAATCGGTCAAACAGTTACCAGAGAAAGAGATGACCTGGGTCTTATTAAACAATGATTATAAATACGTCAAAGATAAAGAAGGGAATATATTATACAAGTATAAAGAATGCATCGATGAATTCCCTTATGACTATATTGATGAAAATGGTCTAAAGCACAACTTAAAACTCAAAGAGAAAAGACTTGTCACTTATAACCCGTCTTTAGTTAAAAAGAAGATCTATGAGATCGACAGACTAGTCGAGAAAGCACGATCTCTATGTGTATCGCGGGCTAAAAAAAGAAGAATATGGCGAAGCGTCGAAATACGTAGACTTCAAAGCCAAGGATGGATCTAAAGTGATATCTAATATCAATGAAGAAAAGATCGTCAAGGATAAAAAACTAGCGGGCTATAATCTTGTCATCACATCAGAGATGCATATCAAAGCTCAAGACCTATATCGTATCTATCATAACTTATGGCATATTGAGAAATCCTTCAAGATCATGAAATCAGACTTAGATGCAAGACCTGCTTTCATGAAGACAAGCGACACGATCAAAGGCCATTTTCTCATCTGTTACTTAGCTGTATTAGTCGAAAGGATCATTGAGTTCAAAATATTATACAATAAATTCTCTCATGAAAAGATCTTTAACTTCATGAGATCATTAAAACTAGTCAAAGCCATGGATAGATATATCAATATCAGTTCATCTGGCGATATCATCCGCTATCTTAAAGATAAACTAGATCTACCTTTAACTAATTAAATTCCGACAGAGAAACAAGTCAAAAAAATACTGGACTATAAACTATAGCCCAGTACATATCGATCACAATGATAAACTAACACCATATTAGAGAGTTATATTCGGAAAACAGGTAATATATCATAAATGCATAAAATTACAAGCGAAGTTTTTCTATGCTACAAAACTCATAACATACATCGTTTATGAACCGTTTTTTTGTGTTTAATTATATTTTGTTTTTGTTACAATCATTTTGTTGATATTTCTCATCAAATAATTTTTTTCTAAAGAATTTCTTTTTACCGTCAGCTGATAAGCCATTTCTTGAAAGAAAACGAGACAACTAATCGGAATTAAATACTCTTCAATATTATTCGGTAATGTAAATACATTTTTATCATCATGAATTTTGTTTGTAATTATGAAAACTCTATCACTGATCTTGCTAAGGGTTCTGTATATTTCCTCTATTCTTTCTTGTAATTCTTTTTTTGTATCAATTAAGAATACTATCGAATTTTGATTCATCCGGTACAAAGGGCCGTGTAGCGCCTCTTCTGACTCGTAAGCAAAACTAGGAACTTTCAGTAACTCGGAGAATTTAAGAGCTGCTTCACAAGCTATGCCATAAGCTGGACCATCTCCACAAAAAATAAATTCTGTTATAGTTAACAATTCCTTAAGATGAGCATTGGTAAAAGTTTTACTGCGCTTCATTACCTCTTCATGAAGTTCTAAAGAACTTTTTAATAAGCCTTTTTTGTAACAATAGCTTTCGCCGCTCATTAGACCTAGTTTCTTTGCACTTTCAACACCAAACAATATCAAAAAAATATTTTGTAATGTTACAGCTTTGGTTACATAAGGATCATCTTGACCGTTTAATCCATAATCTACAGTCATCGAACAATACTTTTTCATATCGCTATCAATATTTCCAACTAAACCAACTGTTTTGATACCCTCTTTTTCAGCTTCTTTAATACTTTTTATGATATTTGTGCTCGAACCACTGAATGATATGAAAATACAAAAATCATTTTTAGATAAACTTAATTCATGTTCACAAAAATCGATTGGGCTAAATACATTACATCTTGTCTTGAGAGATTGTTGAAGAAAATGTTTTACACATAGTGCTCCATTATAGCTAGAACCGCAAGCGATTAGATTTATACAGTTCCATTCTCTCGAGCAGTATAAATCTACAACAGTCTTTGTTAACGACTCAGAATTATTAATATTTTCATTCCCTTGGGAATAAACTTCATTTAAATATTTATTAATTCTTAATTTGACACTCATTTCTTTTATCTCCTTTTACAAAAAATCAAAAAGATCTGCTAGATCAAGAATGATCTTATCGGCCATCGATTGATCCATTCCAAAGTAATTATCTTTAATTGCAAATGTATATAAATCTGCTCCCTTGGCGGCTTTGATTCCATTGGTCGAGTCCTCTACAGCACAAACACAATTACTGTTTAGACCTAGCTTTGTAAGACAACATCTGTATATTTCGGGGTTTGGTTTTGCTTCTTTAAATTGATCGCCAGTTAGTACAACTTCAAAGTATTCTTCTAGTTTAGTTTCCTTCAGGTGTCTAGAAATATAATTTGAGTCCGAGGAAGAAGCCAGAGCTACCCTATAATCTTTGCTTGACAGATACGCCAATAATTTTCTGGTTGCAGGTAAAATAATATTGTTAAAGTCGTAATTACTGCGAGATTTAATATATTCTTGCATTTCTTTTTTAAAAATACCGTAGTCTGTATTTATCAAGTTGCAATGTCTTTGATAAATCTTATAGTAGGGCATTTCGCCATCGGCGGTCCCGATTGTGTAATATAGATCCTCTTCCTTTACCGGCAATCCTTTACTCATAAAGAAAGAATGTTCTAATTTTGTCACCCATTTTTGAGAATCGAATAATACACCATCAAAATCAAAAATAATTGCATTAAACATATTCGTCCTCGCCGGTATTATTAATTATTTTACGCATCATTAACACATTGTTATGGAAATTGGTCCCCTCTGCGTAAACCCCTGTTTTTCCGATGGCAAATATATTAGCGCCGTATCTTGTCATCCATTTGGCATTCTCATAATCAACATTTCCATCAACTTCTAACAAGATATTCCTTCCTGTTTTATTAATAAGATCATTAATTTCCTTAACTCTTTCTTTCATACCGGGTATTATCTTTTGACCAGGGAAGCCCGGTCTTACACAAACAACATTAATAAAATCAATATCATCAACAAATGGAAGGATGTCATTTACATTTTCAGTGTAAGATAAGCTGATTCCTACTAAAGATCCATTACTTCGTATTTGAGTAATGCATTCATTAGGGCAACGAGTGCTTGATAAATGAAAAGAACACTGATCGTTTTGACGCAAATTAAAATAAGAGATCTTTCTCTCTGGTTCTGTTATCATCAAATGAACATCAAGAGGTATTTCTGTCCGCTTATGAAATACCTTTACGATATCTGTCCCTAGCATGAAGTTAGGAACAAATATGCCATCCATAACATCAACGTGAATATATTCTATTCCTTCTTCTTCTATCTTTTTAATTTCATTTTCAAAATTTAACCAATTACCACATGTGATGACGCTTGATAAAGCTTTATAATTGTTTCTTTCATTCATATAATCACCTAATTATTTAAAAAGGCCAGAATCGGCCTTTTTAATTTGGGACCATTATTTATCGATAGGATAAATAATGGTTTTAATACCTCGTCCAGCTGCGCGACCGAAGGGATAGTCGCAACCAATACCAAATTTCCATCCGCGATAAATCATGAGCAAATGCATAACCAACGAAATTGGTAATACTAAGAATACAGACGGTAATTCTTGATCTTCAAAATATACTTCGCAATCCGCGTATTCTTTTGTTGCTTCAGTATGCCTTGGAGTTAGCGCCATAATTCTATTTGCGCTCCTTCCTAATTTTCTGATCTCCATCAAAATATCATCTGCATACTTATTTACATATTCATCATTTTCATAAAAGATAACTGTAAGTGTGTCGACCATTGATGACGCTACAATGCCCATCGGACCGTGCCTAAAGCCAGGAACGGAATCATGCCATGTCGCGAGTCTACCTGCGCTGACTTCCAATACTTTAATATCAGCTTCTATAGCCATAGATTTAAGATTTCCGCTTCCTAAGAAATTAGCTTTAATAAATGGGAATGAATCTACAAATCTTTTGATTCTAGTAGAATCTCTTTCTAATATTTGACGACCAATTTTCGCTGCTGATACAACATATTTTTCAAGCTCGTCTAGACGATCCAAGTTGAACATCAAGTAGCAAGCTAGTTGCATACATGTAAAACTAGATGTCATAGCATAGCTTTGATCGAATGTACCTTCTGGCATATGCAAGATAAACACATTATCAGGATGTTCGTTAGCATAACGCATCATCTTACTATCGCCGCGATTACAAAGTAAGAATACATGCTTCACTTCATTGAATATCTTGTCTGCGTGTTCTATTGTCCCGATTGACTCCGGTGATTCTCCTCCTCGTGAAAACTGAACTAAAATTGTTTTTCTTTCTCTTTTGTAATATAAATGAGGGTGCGTTACAATATCAGGACTGCCAATAGAATAATATCTGCGGTCACCTTTAAGGTTTAATTCTTTTACAATTGTTCCGCCAGCATACTCTGATGTTCCGGCCCCAGTCATAATTACGTCGTAACCTGGAGTTAAATATTCCTTTAATTTTTCTTTGTTGTCACGGACTATCTTGAAAGTATCTAACCATTTTTCAGGTTGCTGTTCTACCTCTTTGATTACGAATTCCGAATTTTTTAATATATTCTCTGCAATTCCAGTTTTATCAATCATTTAAACTTCTAAACCTCTTTCTTTTTTATGCTAAGCCTAGGTATGAACATGCAATACAGAATACTAGAACGATAATAATTAGTACGAAGGGCTTAACATGTTTTTTCTTATACAAGAAATAAATCACAGCAGTTAAAGCAGCAGGTACGAAGTTTGGAAAGATGCTATCAAAGAATTGGCTTTGTACATCTAAAGAGAAAGTATCTGTTAGCGGAACTTGAATTGTAAACGCAAAGCTTACATAGCTTGCAATCAATGACCCCAATACTGTACAACCAACCATCGATGCTGCTGTAGCAACTGTATTTATTTTTTCGCCTAATAGATCAATCGCTTTAGTTCCTAATCTATAACCTAAATGGGCACTGGGCCAATGTAGGCAGTTGACAGCTCCAAGAATCAGCAAGAATACTATTACGCCAAAGAAGCTTCCGCTGGCCGCTATAGAACCGCCAACACCAGCGGCTAGCGGTAACGCTGTATACCATACTACTGCGTCACCTATACCTGCAATAGGAGGGAATAGTGAGTTTTTAACTGCATTGATTGCATCGCGTGGAGCTCTGTCTTCTTCCATCGAACATACCACGCCCATGATAAATGGAACGAACGGTGGTGAAGAATTGAAGAATTTCGTGTGTTCTTGCAACGCTTCTGCTAACCCCTCTTTATCATCGCCATAAATTTTTGCCAATGTTGGGGCTAGAGCTGCACCAAAGCCGGTTCCTTGATAGCGCTCGTAATTAAAATTGTGTTGAAGCATCAGCGACCACCAGGCCAACTGATTAATATCTTTTTTTGATAGTTTCTTTTTAGGGGTTACTACAGTATTATTAGATTCCATCGTTGTCTCCTTCCTGTTGATAATTTCCAGATTTGGCAACAAAGAAATAGTAGAATAGAGCGAATGCTAGACCAATTAATGCGTATGGCAATGCATTTGGGGCATCAAAGAAGCAAGAAAGAACAAAACCAATGATAAGGAATGGAATATATTCTTTCTTTAAAATGATAGAAAGCATCATGCAGAAGCCTACAGCAGGCATCAGTCCTCCAGCAATTTGCAAACCATGCAATAATTTTTCTGGTGCCGACGCTACAATACCTCCGATTAGATCTTGAGCAGCATAAGCACATACAAACGCTGTAACACCAAATACCAACATAAAAATTGCTAACGTTAGTTGATGGATTCTAACCAACCCTTTAACATCAGCGTTGGCTGCCATTTTATCAATGATGGGATTGAAGAATGAGAAAATTGTACCCTTTGCCAAATTTATATATTGCATTAAATAGGCAAATGGCAAAGAAAATGTTAAGCCTTCTTCTGGTGTTACACCATGAGAAATACAGAGCACGGCACTCATAATGCCAGCCATTGCCCCATGAGGAACAGAGGCTCCGCCAACAGGCATCAACCCTGCAAACGCTAGTTCAGTATATGCTCCAACAGTACAAGCTGTTGGAACATCTCCTAGAACAAAACCTGTAAAGGCTGCCATCGGCAAAGGCCGATACAACATAGTAAACTCCAAGCTATTTTCAATTGCTCCTATTGCGGCAACTACACCAATCAATAGTCCTTGTACTAATGTTATTTCCATGTGTACTCCTTATATTATTTTGTTTGATGGTATTCGCTTCCTTCGGCACTGGGTACAGTCTGAAGAAAAACTCGAATTCCTTTCTTTTCAATATGATCAAGATCATCAATGTCTTGATCATCTACAAATACAGCGCTAGAAAGAGCTCTTTTTCCATCGGCTGAATGCATATTTCCGACATTTACGGCAGGAATTGGAACACCTCCATCAATTAGTGCGCGCATTTCTTTAGGTGTTCTTGTTACAACGAAAATCGATTGTGACGGGCTGGCTTTCCAAATAATATCTATTGTATGTTTGATGGAAAAAAATCTAATTTTTACATTGCCTGAACCACCAGCAGAGAGACACATTTTCATTAGCGATTGCTCCATGTTATTTGTAGCTACTTCATCATCTGCAACAATAACCAAATTAGCTCCTAGGTGCCTAACCCAAACTGTGCCGACTTGTCCATGAATCAATCTATTATCGATTCTACCAAGTATAATTTTAGGTGTATCCATATCCTCCCCTCCTAAATTCTTGACCATTACATGTAATTCATTTGTGCACAAACTAACGAGCAGTATATACTATATATATAATCTTATTTGTATATACTTCTCAGTCTTTACATTTACAATATAATCTCTAATTTTATTCGTGTCAATCAATTTTTAATATTTCTTAAAAAAATTACTTAACATTATCTTTTTAATAAATCAAAAAAATATATGGTAAAATATGTATATACAAATATGAAAGGAGTTACTATATATGTCCAAAAACGAAACCTTGTATAAAAAAATAGTTGACTATATAGAATCAAACATCAACGAGGGCATTTATGTTGTTGGTACAATTATTCCTGGTGAGGCAGAACTAGCTAGGTTGTTTGGAGTATCAAGAATGACAGCAAGAAGAGCAACTTCTGAACTGGTAGATTTGGGAATTTTATTCCGAATCAAAGGTAAGGGAACCATCGTAGCCAATAATAAGGTTCAAAGGACAAATTATTTTGATGGGTTCACCGGGAGTGATGAAGCAAAAAAACAGGGAATATCAGCGAAAATTTTATCAACATCTATTATTCCTGCAACCAAGGAGTTGGCTCAAAAACTTAATATTATTGAAGGAGACGATATTTATGTTGTTAAAAGAATTAGACTAAAAAATGGTGTACCTTACATATTTGAAACAATCAGAGTTTCGAAAAGAAAATTTCCAAATTTCGATAAAAACGATATTTCAGAAGTATCGTTCTATCAAGTGCTAAAAAACAAATATGATACTGAATTAGAATTTATAGATATAAATATTTCGATATTTAATATGCACAATAACGAAGTTGTCGATCAACTTTACCCACAGAACAAACAAGGCATGGTTGTGTGTGTTAATGAATCTTCTTATGACACAAAAGGCTCGGCCGTTGAATACAGCACCTCTTTTTATAACCCACTTTATTTTACTAGTAATTATCGAATCACTAAAAAAACTGGATTTATTAAAATTGCTGATTAACTAGGCACATGTCTCTAAATCGATTTAATCAAAGCTCATGGTTGCTTTATATTGAACAATTCTATATATCGATTATATTTCATCTATAATAAGTACAATTATTATAACTGCATTTCGCAACAAAACTTATACTCCGATAGGTTCGTTGAATATCAGTCTGATCTTTGTTTAAGAGATCGCTATTTTTGTCTTCTGCTATGTGACAAAATGGGCCTGTTGTCAGTTGTAAGTCCCTTTAAAGTGCTTTAGAATGGTGCTCGAGGTGTTTTTAAATGCTAGAAATCAAAGATATATCCAAGAAATATCAGACCGGCGATCTGGTTCAGGTAGCCCTGGATCATGTCAGCTTAAATCTCAGAGATAATGAATTTGTGGCTATACTAGGGCCCAGCGGCAGTGGCAAGACCACGCTTTTAAATATCATCGGCGGACTAGACCGCTATGACAGCGGCGATCTTGTCATCAATAAGGTCTCGACTAAGAAATATAAGGATAAGGATTGGGATTCATACCGCAATCACACGATCGGTTTTGTCTTTCAAAGCTATAACCTTATACCCCATCAAAATATCTTATCTAATGTTGAATTGGCTCTAACGATCTCAGGGATCTCCAAAAACGAAAGAAGGCAAAGGGCGCTTCAAGCTTTAGAAGAAGTAGGTCTCAAGGAACAAGCTCATAAAAAACCTAATCAATTATCCGGTGGGCAGATGCAAAGAGTCGCAATTGCCAGGGCCTTAGTCAATAACCCGGATATTCTTTTGGCCGATGAACCCACCGGGGCGCTTGATACAGCGACTTCTTTACAGGTAATGGATCTTTTAAAAGAAGTGGCTAAAGACCGCTTGGTCGTCATGGTCACCCATAATCCTGATTTGGCATATCAATACGCCAACCGCATTGTCGAGATCAAGGACGGTAAGATCATCAAAGACTCTAATCCTTATGAGGTAAAAGAAGAGCCAACTACCCACGAAAACTTTGGCAAGTCTTCAATGTCCTTTTTGACTGCGCTGTCATTGAGTTTCAATAATCTCAAGACCAAATTGGGCCGGACCCTTCTGACCGCCTTTGCCGGCTCGATCGGCATCATCGGGATCGCTCTTATTTTGTCTTTGTCAACAGGTGTCAATACCTATATCAATTCGATCGAAGAAGAGACTCTTTCTGAATACCCGCTCATGATCGAAAATACCGGCTTTGATTTTACTTCGATGATGTCAGGAACTATCGATGATATCAATAAGGAAGCTAAAGAAGATGAGATCTTGGTCTCTAACATGTTGACCAACATGTTTTCAAGCGTCGGTTCAAATGACTTGGCCTCCCTTAAAACCGAGCTGGATCAAAATAAAAGCTTGAGTCCTTATGTCAAAGCGATCGAATATGAATACAATATGCCACTTGAGATCTATTTTGATGATCTAGAGGATATCTATAAGGTCAATCCCGATACGACCTTTTCCTCTTTAGGTTTTAGTGCCAGCGAGTCCAATGCGACGATGTCTTCAATGATGTCGACGGATATCTTTTTTGAATTACCGGCCAACAAGAGTCTTTATGAAGATTCCTATGAGGTCTTAAAAGGACACTGGCCTAATAATAAGAATGAAGCCGTCCTCGTCTTGAATTCATCGGGCTATGTCAGCGACTTTATGCTTTATGGTCTAGGCTTAAGAGATCATGAGGACCTTGAAGCGATGGTATCTGATTTTGCCGCCTCCCGACCAGTTGAAGTACCTGATACCGATGATACATATACCTATGATGATATCCTTGGCATCAACTACAAGGTCTTGAGCAAGAGTGATTATTATGAATATGATGATCGCTATGATCTTTGGGTCGATCAAAGCGACAACAGCGATTATATGCACGAACTTTTAAATGAAGCAGAAGATCTAACGATCGTCGGCATTGTTAAAGCTAAAGAAGACGCCAGCGCCGCCATGTTGAAAAGCGGGATCGGCTATACCAACGAGCTCAGTTTAGATATCTATGAAAAAGCCAATAGCTCTGATGTCGTCTTAGATCAATTAGACAATAAAGAGATCAATATCTTTACTAACGAAGCTTTCGACACCCCAAACAACAGCAGCATTTCATTTGAAGATATCATCAAGATCGATCAAAACAAGATCAGGCAAGCCTTTAGGATCGATCAAAGCAAGCTGTCTTTGGACCTTTCTGCACTTGATCTTAGCGATATCAAACTCGACTTCTCCAAACTTGCCCCCTTAGATCTAAAAGAGGTCTTTAAAGATATCGACTTTGATTTTGCCAGTGTTGATACAAGCGCTCTTAGACAAAGCATCCTGAATGGCTTTAATGAGTGGTGTCTAAAGAATAATTTGACTGATCCAAACGAAAGTGCCGCTTACTTTAGTGCCTATCTTGCATCAAGCGAAGGACAGGCCCAGTTAGAAGCTTCCCTTGAAACATTTCTTAATGACTCAGGGATCAGCACGCAGGTCATAGCTAAGATCGAAGATAACAGCGAAGCGATCATTAGCGCCTACATCGAAGAGCTTATGAGCCAGGCTATGAGCCAAGTCAGTACTAAGCTGAATGATCAGATGGCTGGTCTTGCGAACGATTTCGCTCTAGCTATTTCGATCGATCAGAATCTGTTTGCCTCGGCCATTTCTTTTGATCTAGATGAAGATGAATTCACAGCCATGATGATGTCGATGATGGCGCGTGAAGAAAGTTCCCTTGATTCCAACTTAAAAGCTCTGGGTTATGTCGATCTTGATACACCGACATCGATCGATATCTATCCTATAAATTTTGAGGCCAAGAAAGAGGTCATCAACTTCCTCGATGACTACAACCAGCGCATGGAAAAAGAAGATGCAGATAAGGTCATCTCCTATGTCGACTATGTTGGCACGCTCATGTCTTCCGTCACCGATATCATCAACGTCATCTCCTATGTCCTGATCGCCTTTGTCGCCATCTCTTTGATCGTCTCCAGCATTATGATCGGGGTCATTACCTATATCAGCGTCTTAGAAAGACGAAAAGAGATCGGCATCCTGCGCTCGATCGGGGCGTCAAAGGGCAATATCTCCGCCGTCTTCAATGCCGAAACGATCATAATCGGCTTTTTGGCCGGCGCCATTGGCATTATCACTTCTATTTTGTTGCTGTTGCCGATCAATGCCCTTATCCACTCGATCGCCGGAACAAATGAAGTCAGTGCGATCCTGCCAGTTAATGCCTCGATCATTCTTGTGATCTTAAGCGTCATCTTAACACTCATCGGCGGTTTGATTCCCTCGCGCAAAGCCGCTAAATCCGATCCAGTCCAGGCTTTGCGCTCTGAATGATTATGCTATAATCATAGCAGGGAGGTTAAATTACCATGATGTACATAGTAATCGGAATCGTAGTCGTTGTTTTGATCGTTGTGATCTGGCTGGTTGCAACCACTAATAATTTCAAGCGCTTAGAGATCAAGATCGAAGAGGCTCAATCAGGGATCGAAGTAGCCTTGGAAAAGCGCTATGATATGCTGACAAAGATGCTTGATACGGCCAAGGGTTATGCCAAACATGAGACCGAAACTTTCAGCAAGGTCATTAATTTGCGAAAGGGCATGTCCCTCAAAGATCTGGCTCAAAGCGATGAAGAAATGACCAGGATGCAGGGATCGCTACTAGCTCTGGCTGAAAATTATCCAGAACTAAAATCATCAGAAGTCTTTGTGGAGCTGCAAGATGGTATCAGGGATGCCGAAGAGCACTTACAGGCGGCAAGGCGCGTCTATAACTCTAACGTCTCCGCTTATAATACAGCGATCGTCATGTTCCCAGCGAGCCTACTGGCTGGCGGACGGTCGGCTAAAGAATTCTACGAAGCTGATGAAGCAAAACACGCTGACGTTAAAATGCAGTTTTAGTTATGAATGAAAAGGATCTAAACGCCATCATCAAACAGGAGAACCACAAAAGACTGATAGGTATCATTCTGGTCGCTGTTGGTTTTCTCTCTTTTCTGTTTGTGCCTTTTGTGGGTATTATTGTAGTCGCATTAGGTTTTATCTTATTCATCACCGCCACTAACAATCTCAAGAAAAAAGTCGGGATCACGCTGACAAACGAGGTTCTAAAAGAATATTTTGCCAATTTTGCTTATGATCCAAAAAATGGTATCAACTATGAATTCTTAAAAAGCCTGGATATGGCTCTTCCATCTTTTGATCGCTTGACATCTAATGACAGCATCAAGGCGATCTATCGCGATCATGAAATAATGATGTGCGATCTGACACTGGAAGAGCGTTATGTCCACGATGGCAAAACTTCTTATACAACTGTCTTTCAAGGTCCTTTTATCGAAATGTCTTATGACAAAGACATAAGAAACAGCGTCACGGTCGCTGAAAATAAGTTTACGATCTTTAAAGATACGATCAAGACCGAAAGCGAAGAATTCAACAGACGTTTTAATGTCTATTCCACCTCGGAACATGATGCCTTTTACATCCTCACCCCGCAGATGATGGAAAGAGTCAGCAGGGTCAATGACTTAGCTGGCGATGATATCTTCATCAACTTCAATGTCGGCAAACTCTATTTTGCGATCGATAATCGGCACAATAATTTTGAATTAAACTTTTCGCAAAAATCAGTTGACGATATCAAACGCGACTTCAAAGCTGACCTCGATTATATTCTGCAGGTCTTGGATGAACTATTAGAGGGACTTAATTAAAACAGTCTACAAAGATGTCTCAAAAATGAGATATCTTTTTTATAGCGGACGTTATTGATTGTTAGGGAACATTTCAATAATATTAAAATTCCTATTGTCACAGTGATGCTGATATTGAGCCGTAGCTTGACATGATAATCCCGTTTCAAAACATATTAATCATAACCACCCGTAAAACGGGTGGGTTGACCTAAGCCTATAAGGCTCTGTTACCTGCAACGTCTCAAGCCGTTACTTGATAAATCAAGTTCTATTGCATTTACCACTGTGGCTAAGCTACTAAAGTAGCTTAGTTTGAGTTGATCCTTTAAATGGATCGATGTACTCTTTTGTACTTATCTTATCTTGAGCTATATCGTGAGCTTCTTGCTCAGCGATATATTTTTGAATAGTAGCTTCATTTAATCCTACGGTCGAAACATAGTATCCTTCTGCCCAAAAATGTCTGTTGCCAAACTTATATTTCAAGTTAGCGTGTTTATCAAACATCATAAGCGAGCTTTTGCCTTTGATGTATCCCATAACTTGAGATACGCTGTATTTTGGTGGGATCGATAAAAGAAGGTGAACGTGATCTTTCATCATATGCCCTTCTATTATTTCGATTCCCTTGTACTAGCATAAAGTCTTGATTATCTCGATCAGGTTTTGGTGATATTGATTATAGATAGCTTTTCTTCTATACTTTGGTATGAAGACGATGTGATATTTACACATCCACTTCGTATGTGCTAAAGAGTTATGCTTATTAGCCACAAGCAGACACCACCTTTCTTTCTTACAATAGAACTTGACACTCCTATTGTAAAAGGAAGGTGGTGTTACTGTATAACTTATATTACCTACCCGCATAGCAGGTAGTTTTTTGTTTCATATGACAAGCATATGAAACAGCATAAATGCATAATATAATAATGACCAAAGCCTATAAAAGGTTTCAGGCCATTATTTACATCATATTAGATTATTGTGCGTAATTATTATTTGTTTATGTTCTTAAATATTCGGTTAAAATCATTAGAAAGATAATACTTCCGATTTAGATTTAGACAAAAGGCCCCTTTCTAAAATTTGAGGCTATAGATGATATCGTTACTTTTATATTGTTTCTCCTATTGTATAACCACCATCTACAGGTAAAATAGCCCCTGTAATAAATGATGCTTTTTCTGATGACAAGAACATTATCGCATTAGCAATATCAACCATTTTTGCATATCTACCCAGTGGTATTTTTTTAAGTCGTTCTTTTTCTGCATCAACTTGTCTAGGATCGTCGATCCTAGCTTGGACCAATTCGGTGGCTGTCGGGCCCGGGGAAACCACATTTACTCTAATATTATATTTAGCCAAATCCATAGCTAATATTTTTGCCATATCATGAATTGCACATTTTGAAACAGAATAATGGAGCCGTCCTTTTTTTAAATGAAGCGCTGTAGACGAACCTGTACATACAAAATTTCCATTAATTCTATTTTTTATCATATATTCACCGAAATATTTTATGCAGTAATATGCACTCAACGTATTTAGCGATAAACAATCATGCCATGTTTTATCATCTATTTCATTCCATGGCAATTTATCCGAAAAGGCCCCTACATTGCATACAACAATATCAATCCTGTTATATTTTCTCAAAACTTCCTCTGACATAGTTTTTATTTCTTTTGGCTTCGATAGGTCACATACTATATAAGATACATTTTCTTTGCCATCTTTAATGGCATCTAACGACTTTTCCAAGCCATCTTTATTAATGGCAACCATAACAACTTTTGCTCCATTTTTGGCATACTCTTTAACAGTTTGTAAGCCGATTCCTTGACTGGCACCAGTCACTACTACAACTTTGTTTTCAAATTCTTTCATTTCAAGATATCCTTTCTACATCACAAGAAGCTACTATATTTGCTCCTGTGTTTTGGATGTTTTCGACTATTACTTGCCCGCATTTTATCGGAGCCTCTACCACTATAGAATTTAAGTCATCCATAATTCTTTTTATAGCATTTTTTGATATAGGTGAAGAAGTTACGACAGGAATAACCGAAATACTTGCATTCTTTATTAATAACGTTGTTGTTAATATTCTTTTCGGATCAGTAATCTCTGAAATTGCATATTCTTTTCCTCTGTTGCAGCCGTTTCCTTTAACTTCTATATTTTTTTCTTTTCTTTCTACAATTAGCGTGCAACCTCTGGGGCAGACTATACAAACCATGTTATTTTTCATCTAAATTCTCCTCAAGCTCCAAGTTTAATTTGTTTCCTGAAATTTTATTCTCTAGCAACACAAATGAATGCATCTCTGCGGAAGATAGATTATTTAAATTAGCTCGGTACACTACCTCTCCTCGTTCGTTTTTTAGTATCAATCTTGTTTTACGATAATCTTTATTCACCCTATAACGTATCGTATATGTATATTCGTTTTTTACTAAACGTTGGGGGATAACCATCGTTATATTTTTTGATGAATTTACGGTATAATAGTCTCTGCTGCCGTAAGTTTTGAGCGCATCTTCCCCGGCTATTTTTCCTTCAAACGAAACAATATCTACTAAATCATGAACATAAGCTACATTGCCGCACGCATAAATCTTCGGCAATGTTGTTTCCATAAAATTATTAATTATCGGGCCTTTTGTACAAGAATCCATTTCTATGTTTAGTTTGCTAAACAACTCTATTTCCGGTAACAAACCAACAGAGAGCAATAAGGTATCACAACTATATATCTTCTTCGTACTTTCAATGATTTGTTTGTTCGCATCTACTTCTGCAACCTCGACAGCTTCTACTCTATTTTTCCCTATTATTTTTATTACAGTGTGACTTAGGAACAACGGTATATCATAATCTTCCAGACATTGAACAATGTTTCTTCTTAAGCCTCCTGGATGATCCATGATTTCAAAAACAGCTTTAACCTTTGCTCCCTCCAAAGTTAGTCTACGAGCCATGATCAAACCAATATCGCCTGACCCTAAGATAACAACTTCCTTCCCAGGCATATATCCTTCTATATTCAATAGATATTGAGCTGTTCCAGCAGTATATATACCAGCTACACGATCTCCTGGAATGGTTAGTGCCTCTCTAGTTCTTTCTCTACAACCCATAGAAAAAATAATTGCTTTAGCAGTAATGGACTTCATCCCTTTCTCAGGTGATAAGTAAGTAACTATTTTTTCTTTAGAAACATCTATGACCATTGTATTTAGTAATACTTCAATATTTTTTTCTTTCACTAACTCGATGAATCTTTGGGCGTAACTAGGGCCCGTTAATTCCTCTTTGAAGTATTGTAATCCAAAGCCATTATGAATACATTGGTTTAAGATCCCACCTAATCTCTGATCTCTTTCGATCAACAGTATTTTTGAATCTTTATTTTTGCAAGCACTGATCGCCGAAGCCATTCCAGCAGGGCCGCCACCGATAATTACTATGTCATAATTAGTCATGAGACTTGTCTCCCCCTTTGCTAGGCTTAATTAGATAATTAGATCCTACGCAATCCTTCCTGATCTCTACCATATCTATCCCTGTTTCTTCATGAATTATTTTAATTATTCTTTCCAAACAAAAACCTCCTTGGCATCTTCCCATTCCACATCTCAATTTTCTCTTGATTGCATCAATTGAAGTTGCTGGGATGATAGAATGAATCGCGTCTATAATTTCGCCTTTAGTCACCAATTCGCATCTACAAATAATCTCACCATAGTCTGCATTTTTTCTAATTAAATCATTTGCTTCATCTTCGTTTAGTTCCACTATTCGTTTATAAGGAGGATTCTCGGCGATGTAATTATTTTTTATATTCCAAAGCTCGACCTCTTGTGTCTGTTTGCACAATTCAATGACATATCTCGCGATCGCAATACACGAAGATAGTCCTGGAGATTGTATTCCGGCAACATTAATAAAGTTTTTAACTGTTTTTGCTTTTCCAATAATATAATCTTCGTTGACTTCAGAAGCTCTCAATCCGGCAAAACAAGTTATTACTCCCTCTGTTCTGGAAAGTGAAGGAATCATTTTAGAAATTGCTTCTTGATAAATCATATCCAGCGTTTCTTTTGTTGTGCCTTTGTCTTCCTTGTCGTCGATTGAGACAGCACTAGATCCGGCTAATAAGTTCCCGTGAATAGTAGGCAATACAATCATTCCTTTACTTTTTCCATTTCCTAACACAGATATAACATGAGAAACTGTGCTTCCATATTTTTTATCATATAAGAAATATTCACCCTTTCTAGGTTGAATTCTGAAGTCGATATCTTCAACAAAACTTGCAACAGTATCACTATATAGCCCTGCTGCATTAATATAAATTTTAGCCTGGTATTCATTTTGCTTTGTTTTGACTTTGATGACCCTATTTTGATATTTTTCTACTGATATAACTTCTTCATTAAAATAGAAATCTGTTTTGTTATATGAAGCATTTTCGGCAAGTGCGATACACAATTCATACGGTCCTATTACGCTAACAGACTTCGAGTAAAATGCTCCGATAATACCCGAATTTATATTAGGCTCTAGTTTCAGAGTTTCTTCTTTCGATAAAATTCTGGCATCTAGCCCATTTTCCAAAGCGTCATCTCTCTGCTTTTTCAATAATTCTAACTCTTGCTCATTGAATGCAACAGTAATCAATCCTATTCCTTCTTTATACGGAACGTGTAGTTTATCCATTACTTCAGTTAATAATTTACGACTATTTTTAACAAATTTAGCTCTCAAAGTTCCGGGCTTTGTTGACAATCCCTCATGAAGCATGGCGGAATTTGCTTTTGTCGCGCCGCTTGCTACGTATGATGTTTTTTCTAAAACGGCAATCTCTAAATCATATTTAGCTAATTCATAGGCTAACGAACATCCTATTATTCCTGCTCCTATTATTAATACATCGTATTTCTTCATAATTAAACCCCTCCAGTTAATAACAAAGAGGAAAATTTAATTCCTCTTTGTTATTAAACAATATTCTCTGTCTAAGCAATAAGATTAGCTATCAATCCAGAAATAATACCCCAAACAGAGAAATCTTGACCACCATATACCAGAATCCATTGGTTAATTGTACTCATGAAGAATGGAGCTCCAACACCAATCATCAAAATCATGAACACCCCTGCCACTGCAGTACCAATGACAGTGCCTCGCAAACCGCCTTGGGCATTAGCAATAACTCCCGCACAGCCCACTTCGAAACAACAAGTTACAACCAGAGGCAATATTACGGTATCGAAACACCCGATCGCACTAACAATTACCAATGTAATTGTAGATGTAATTAAAGAAGTGATAAAACCAATTACCATAGCGTTTGGAGCATATGGGAACAGCACTGCACAATCAAGAGCAGGAATTGCATCTGGAACGATTTTTTCAGAAATACCTTTGAATGCAGGAACGATTTCGGCAATCATCATTCTAACACCAAGCATCATAACGGTAATGCCTGCACCGAAAGTAAAACCTTGTACTAGAGCAAATGTAATAACGCTAAGTTCAGAGTTAATACCAAATACCTCTACGAAGTTCACTCCACATACCGCCATGATACCAGCGAATACTAAATATGTAACGAAAATAATTAGCGCCGAGGCAATGCCGATGTCTTTTAAGAAATCAAGGCTTTTTGGAACATTAATATCTTCAGTAGATTTATTTTTATTTCCAAAGATCTTAGCAAGAAAACCTGCAATTAAGGAAACCACGTTTGTTGGATGACCAATAGCAAAGGAATTGTCGCCAGTTACAGCTCTGACAAATGGCTGTAACAGATTCGGCGTTACTATCATATAGATTGCAGTGAAGATCGCGGAGAATACTACTAGAGTAGTGCCACTTAATCCTGCCCCATAGCCTACGGCGATAAACATGAATGGGAACCAATACAACATATGGCCAGTTAAGAAAATCGTCTTCCATCTAGTAAATTTAGCCACTAAAATATTAACTGCAAACGCGATTAGCATAACTACGCCTATTTGCATACCAAACATATTAGAAATACCATCGGCACCAATTTCGGTAATTTCTCCCGTTACACTAGTTGGATTTAAAGCTAAATATGCCGTTGATAATCCCGCTATACTCGCTGAGATAATTGAAGTTCCTTGAGAAAGAATCAGTTGACCTAATGCAGTCTTAACACCACCGGACAAGACTTCAGAAAACTTTTTTCGTTGAATCATTAATCCAACAACAGCAATGAGCCCAATAAAGATAGAAGCATTACCAAAAACATCATTAACAATAAAATTTAAAATGTACTCCATAAATTACCCCCTATTTTAGAGCGTCTAGAAAATTCATCAAAGCTTCTTCAACCATTTTTTTGTTCGTATAATTTGTAATCGTGACAATTGGAACATTTACTTTTGATTGAATGCTTTCAACTAATTGTGGTTGAGTAAAAATGACGTCACAGGAAGTAGCCACACATGTAATTACATCACCACATTCGGTCGTGATCCCCTCTATCCCATTTTTCTTGACTATATCGTCGATTTGCATTTTTAAGAATTGAGAAGAGCCCATACCGACCCCGCACACGGTAAGAATCTTTAGTTCCTTCATTTTAAAACCTCCATTTAATGCTCTACTAATCATGCGTAACCCAAGACACGATAAAGTTCTTCTGCATTTGTGCATAGAAGCATTTTTTTACATGTCTCTTCATCAAGTAAGGTGGCCAACTTTTTCAACAGCTCCATGTGTTGATCGTCATCAACAGAAGCCATACAAATAATTACTTTTACAGGATCATTGCTACAATTGAAATTTACTTCGTTATCAAGTAATAAGACAGATAACTCGTCGCGTAATACATCACCATTAGGTCTTGCGTGCGCAACCGCAATATGTGGTGCTATTACAATGTAGGGCCCTAATTCTTTTACGACATTTATCATATTTTCAACATAGCTACCCTTTATTGCTCCTGCATCAACCAAGGGCTGTCCTGCTTTTCTAATAGCATCTTGCCAATCAGTGGCAATCTGATTTGTTTGAATATATTCTTTTTTTACTATTCCCATAAAACACTCCTAACAACTCAAATGATATATTGTGTCTACATCTATATCCTTTGATTTTAATGTATTGATATTCACTTCATCGCCAAAAATGTGGATTATCTTAAGCAGCGCATTTTCTTCTTTATTTTTCAATCCTAATACAACTATATTTCTAACTAATTCTTGACTTTTCACTCCGAAGACAACAGGTTTCTTTAATATCAGCACTGATGAACAAGTCTCGTTGATGCCATCATCTCCTCCAGCATGAACAAAAGCTGTTTCTGGTGACAAAATCATATAGTTTCCATATTCAATAACCGCTTCAATCATTTTTTCTATATATCTCTTCTCTAACATTCCTTTCTCTAATAAAGAATTTGCTGCGATCTCAATAGCTTTCTTCCAATCGGAACATTCTTCTAAAATTTTGATATCATCCTTAGATACATAGTCTCTAAGATAAATAACTGAATTGTTTTTTTGTTTACGGTATGCGCGAATGAAATAATAACAAGATTTTTTATACGATATGCTTGAAACTATATCTTGAATATTGTCATAATCATTGTGATTCAATAGTGGGTGTACTTTAATCACCGGACAACTGCTGCTCTTGAATTCACTGGTGGAAATGATTAAATCTACTTCGTTATCTTTTAAATATCTATGAGCTTCGCTATCGCTAAATGGCCCAATAATAGTACAGTTTGATATTATTTGCATAAATCTATTTTTCAATAGCGCCGATGTAGCTAAACCAAATGCACAAACTAGCATAATATTTAAACTAGTTTCGATTTGAATATTCATTTCATAAGCAGATGCAACATGCATTGCAATATAAGCAATTTCTTTTTCATCGAAGTTTAAACCGATCATATTCTCGTATTCTTTTATTATTTGTTTAGTGAATTGATAGATTAAAGGTATGCTAATCTTGATTTGATCTAAAAAATCATTTTCGATCAATATATTATTTCTCATACGATATATTGCAACTTCCAAATGTAGTTCTAAATGACGAGCTAATGCTTCTTCGTCTTCATTTTCAGATACATTAAGTAGCTTATTGAGCTCCTTTGAAAGAAATTGAGCCATATTTCTAGCTTCTAATTTGTCTTGATTTAAAGTTTTTGAAGAATCATCATACAATTTCGTGCTGTTAAATAAATTGCTTATATATAATGCGTCTATTTCTGGATAAAAAACTTTTAAGTAGTCAACCAATTCATCATTTACCTTATTTGTTTCCTCTTTATCTACCTGACATACATGATTATTGTCAATTCTAAACAAAGAGTATGCCAATTGATATATAACTTCCTTAGTGTCCACATAGCGCCTAGATAGATTATTTGAAACTTCACATATTAACGAGTTGGCTTCATTAATATATCTTTCTAAAACTAATAGAATAATTTCTTCAATAAAATTTACTTTATTCAAGTCTTGATTAATTATGGAGGCAAAATAATTTCTCAACGCTTGTTCAAGCCCTTCTATCTTTAGACCCATTCCAGCGATCTTATCAATTTTAATTCCCCTACTATTAAACTCTTTTTCCACTTTAGGAAAATCATTAATAATTGTTTGTTTGGAAACACAACATATTTCAGCTATGTTTTCATAGGTTTTTGCTTTTTCTAATAACAACAATATTTTTATCGCTTCTAATCTTTCGTCGCGTTCTAAATGGTAATTGATCACCCCGTAAAGTTTTTGTAGAATAAAACGTTCTTCTTGACGGCTGGCTTTGATAGATAAACCTTCTGACCTTTTTCTACGAATGAGTCCAGCACTAAAATATTGCTTCAAAAATAAATCAATCAAATCTATATCGTACCTAATTGTTCTAGGAGAAACATCAAATTTTGAAGCAAGTTCATTAATTGTAACGCACTCTTTTTTCTCAAAGAGATACAACAATATGTCTCTTTGTCTTCTGGTCAATACTATCATTTCTTCCTCTGTTATTTTACATATAATGAATTTGGGCTTTGTATTTTTCTAAAATCCTTTCGTTTTGTTCGCTGCCTCCGTCTAAGTTAGCACTATAGAATATTGGAAGCAAATCTACTCCAGATGATTTTAATTCTTTTGCTACTTCAAGTGAAATTAAGTTAGCAATTAAACATCCAATCACAGATGAAGTAGGTGCCAGTTTCTGTGCCACTCCTTCTATTTCCACACAAGCATCCCCAATACAACCATGGTTATCTATAACAACATCTGCAATCTCGTATAGTTTTTTACCCGTTGAGCTACGGCTGGTAACGCTTTTGGAATATGCCAAATTAGTAATCCCAACCACTTTTACCCCTTCGGATTTTGCCTCTAATGCCATGTCTATTGCTGTCGGATTTCTTCCAGAGACAGAATGAATAATTACTACATCGCCTCTATTGAATCTCGTTTTTTGTGCAATTAAGGTTCCATATCCTTCTAACATTTCCATTTTGCTAGTATGAGTAACAGGATAATTATCTAAAACAATTTCTTTGCCAAAAATAGGGTTAAAAATAGCTAAGCCACCCGCTCTATAGAATAATTCTTGAGTTAAAATACTTGCGTGACTGGCACCAAAAGTATAAACAGAATTGCCTTCTTTTACTGCACGAGCCATAATGTTAGCAACTTTTTTGATATTCTCTGTCTCTTCCTTTTCTATTAAAGAAATAATCTCAATAATTTGTTTGACATAATTCATATTATTGCCCTCTTTTTATAATTTAATTTTAGAAAATATAACTATTATCATCTATCTAAAAAGAATTCAATTTTAGTGGCAATATTTTTAATATGTATAAAAAATATACTGATGGCTTTTTTAAACAAAGTGTATTTTCACTTCACTATACCAAAGGAAATAATTAAATCGTGCCCTTATTGCATAAGGACTAAAATATTCTGGACGGTGATAAGTACACTGCTTCCACGTTTGTAAATCACTATCTCATAGTTCTTGCAGGTTAATTTTAGTCATACGAAAAATGATGTTCCTAATTTTATTTGAAACTAATTTGTTCTCAAAAATAGTCTGATTTATTTTTTAATGTTTTAAACTCATTCGGTTGTTTTTAAGGATTCTATTCGGTCATTTTTAGGAAATTCATTCGGTGGTTTTTAAAATCTTAATTTTCTTATTACAATTATAAACTTGATATCTATAAGTCAAAGCTGCTACATTTTATAAATTGTGCATAAAAAAACTAGGAGAGCTTGCTCCTAGTTCTGGCGTCATTTAGATCATTTTTGAATTTTTTAAGCATTGTGCAATCAGGACTGCATGATGTGCAAGAGCTGCAACTGCTCTTATGCTTATGGAGGTACTTAACTGCCAAAATGATCAAAATGACTATGATAATTAAGATGATAAAACTGGAAAGATTGAAGTTATTCATAAGCTCCTACGACCTTTAAACTGTGTGCTTTGGGCTTTCTGACTAAGAGATAGACCATCATCAATAATACTATCACAGCTACGATCGTAAAGAAATCAAAGCTTCCATAGATGAACAAGTTGCCAAATTGGTTGATCATGAGAGCGACCGCATAAGCGAACAGGCATTGATAGCCAACCGCTGCCAGCGTCCACTTGGCGTTATTCATCTCGCGCTTGATCGCACCGATCGCAGCAAAGCAGGGGGCACAAAGGAGATTGAAAGCTAAAAGGGCATAGCCACTTACAGGTGTAAAGCTCGTCGCCAAAGTTCCCCAGAATTCACTGCCTTCTTCGCTAGCTTCGGCAATACCGTAGATAATTCCATAGGTTACGACAAGATTTTCTTTAGCTACAAGGCCCATGAGCGTTGCAACTGTCGCTTGCCAATTGCCAAAACCCAAAGGTATGAAGATAAAGCTGATTGCTCGACCGATAATTGCAGCTAGCGAGTATTCGATCTCTAATGTATCAAGCATTCTGAATTGGCCATCTACGAAGCCAAAATTGGTCAACAGCCAGATCAAGACCGTTGATAAGAAGATGATAGTCCCAGCTTTCTTAATGAAGCTCCATCCTCTTTCCCACATCGATCTTAAAACAGCAGTTGCCTTAGGAATGTGATATGCGGGTAATTCCATTACAAAGGGGGCGACCTCGCCCAAGAAGGGCTTAGTCTTCTTTAAGATGATTCCAGAGACGATAATAGCGACTACACCTAAGAAATAGGCACTTGGTGCGACCCACCACGCTTCATTAAAGAGGGCTCCGGCGATCATGGCGATGATCGGCAGTTTAGCACTACAAGGAATGAAGGTAGTAGTCATGATGGTCATGCGGCGGTCTCTTTCGTTTTCGATCGTTCGAGAGGCCATAATGGCCGGTACACCACAACCTGTTCCAATAAGCATGGGAATGAAGGATTTACCACTTAGGCCAAATTTCCTGAAGATCCTGTCCATGATGAAGGCGATCCGTGCCATATAGCCACATTCTTCTAGTATCGCCAGCAAGAAAAACAAGACTAGGATCTGCGGTACGAAGCCCAGAATGGCGCCAAGGCCTGCGACGACTCCATCAAGGATCAAAGATTGAAGCCAAGGGACACAGTTGATCGACACTAAAAATGACTCGACAGCCGGAGAGATGATCTCGCCAAATAAGACGTCATTGACCCAATCTGTGGCCATCGTACCAACAGTTGTGACAGAGATGTAATAGACAAGGGTCATTACAGCCACAAAGATCGGCAAAGCTAAGATACGATTGGTGACGATCTTGTCGATCTTATCAGAAATACTTTCTTTCGTGCTACTCTTACTTATATAAATATTGCCAGTTACTTTTGTAATATACTCGTAGCGCTTAGAAGTTATGATCGATTCGATGTCATCATCATATTTTTTAGCTAAGGCCAAGGAAAGCTCTTTTGCTTGAGTTATCACTTTTGGATCTATCTTTTCTTTTTCAATGATCTTAGGATCATTTTCTAAGACCTTGATCGCAATAAAACGCTTAAAGGTATCATTAGACAGCTGCACTTCGATCTTGGCGATCGCCTCTTCAATATCCGCATCTAAGTAGTTTAGCTCCTGCGGTCTTTCTGCCTTCTTGATCAACTCCATGAGATCGCCAAGTTCATTTTTGACAGCGCTGATCAAGCTACATTTAACGCCTAAATTCTTTTCAAGTTTTTTAAGATCGATCTCTTCGCCTCTTGCCCTTAAGCTATCAGCCATATTGATGGCGATGACCATAGGAACACCCAGATCTTTAACTTGTTCTGATAGATAGAGGTTTCTTTCTAGATTTGTTCCATCGACGATATTGATGATGGCGTCAGGTCTTTCATCAATAATATAATTACGGGCAATAACTTCCTCTAATGAATATGGCGATAAAGAATAAACACCCGGCAAGTCGATGATCTCGATCTTCTTATCGTTTTTATATTTACCGCTCTTCTTTTCGACTGTGACACCCGGCCAGTTACCGACATATTGATTAGAACCAGTGAGCGCATTAAACAAAGTCGTCTTACCACTGTTGGGATTACCTACTAAGGCTATCTTCATACTTATCCTCCTTGTTAGTTTTACCTAACTTTAAATCATTAAATAACTTCGATCATCGCCGCATCTGCCTTGCGCAATGACAATTCATAACCACGGATCTTGACTTCGATTGGATCACCAAGCGGAGCTACCTTACGTACATAGACCTCGACATTTTTGACTAGGCCCATATCCATGAGACGTCTTTTTGTGGCGCCTTCGCCATTGATCTTTAAGACCTTGACCGTTTCGCCAACTCTAACTTCATTAAGCGTCATATTCATTCCTCCCTGACATAGATATGATCAGCCAACTCCTTAGAAAGAGCCAAACGCACACCCTTGACACTGACGATCACACCGGCATGACCTTTTTGGATGACGGCAATCGATTCGCCTTCGATAAGACCCAGATCGGCCAAATGTTGACGCACATTACTCGTCATGATCTTTTGAATCATGACCATTTCATTGATCCTCGCAAATGATAGGGGCATCATATCTCCTCCTTTGTTAGCTATATCTAACACAAGTATTGTAAGTCTTGCCTAACTTATTGTCAAGCCTGATTATTAACAAAAGACAGGGCCTTGAACCCTGTCTTATTCATCTTTGATCGTTGTGACGACTTCATCCTGCACATCGAAGATATTGGCATATTCCAAGATCTTATATTGAGCGATAAGATCTTGATATGGCGCTGTCTTGTCATCATAAGAATAGTAATTGCCAGCGCTGTCAAAATAACCGCCTAAAGATAAAGAGGGAATATATTCGTAAAGATTATTGAGGAAGTTGCCGTATTCATTGGTTTCAAGGCCTGCTAAAGCCAAGACCTCCTGCATCAGATAATTGATCGAAGTATCTTTTAATTCCACCTCAGGTAATTCAAAATTAGCCCAAATGACATAAGGAACACGGTATTTATTGATGATCTGACTGGGTTCTTCTGCATCTATGACACCCATCGCCATATTCACAAATTCGTCTTCGATCCAAGGTTGATGATCCCCGTACATGATCACGATCGTCGGTTCTTCGACTTTAGAAAAATAGTCAACAACCTTCATGAAGGCCTCGTCAGTTTCGTTGATATAACTCAAATAAAACTCTGCTTTGGGATATTGGCCCTCATGACCGACTACCTCAACATCATGTCTTTCAAAAGTATCATAACCGCCATGGTTTTGCATGGTGACATTGAATAAGAAAAGAGGTCTAGCTGGATCTTTATTTTCATAAAGATAGAACAGCTCTTCATAATTTGCGCTGTCGATACAGAAGTCTTGATTGCCATAAACAGGTTCTGTATGCATGTTTTCAAGCGAGATAAACGCATCAAAACCAATCAGATCATAGACCTTGTTGCGGTTCCAGCCGTTGCCATAATAAGGGTGGAAGGCTAAAGTATCATAGCCGAGATCTTTCAAGTGCCAGACAAAGGAAGGAGTCTTAGTCTTGATATATTGTTGGTAGGGGACAGCACCTGAAGGTAAGAAGGTCTGGGTATTGCCGCTTAAGAATTCATATTCGATCTGGGAGGTGCCCCCACCGACGACTGAGGAATAAGCGTGACCAAAGATGGCGTTATCAAGACTTTTAATGTTTTCCATGACCGGCTCTGAGAGCTCAATATTGCCAAACTCTTCAAAGTCTGCCCAGGATTCATTCATGATCGCAATGATGTTGGGGCTTTCTGGCGCCGATGGATTCTCGATGATCAATTCCGACTCTTCGTTATTGCTTAAGATCGTTCTTACAGCCTCATAGGAATAATCATCGGGTTCTTCCGGGTTCATAAATTGCATATTTAATAAAAACTCGGCGACTATGCCATGATCCCGATAGGCATTGCCTTGTTTCCAAGCATAGTAAGATACACCCATGGCTTCAAGCTTAGTCGGGCTCATCACAAACGAGACCATGATAAGCATGACAAAGACAAAAGAGAGACGAGGGTATAGGCTCTTTTTGAAAAAATGGCGCTTGGGTAAGAGCTTAAAGCTCAATAAAAGATAGGCCGCAAAGATCAAACTGGCCAAAACGATATTGGCATTTAAGAAAAAGTGGTAGCCGCCCGCCACATTTAAAGCCGTCCCGATCGAAGCCAGATCCCAAGGCAGGATCGGCGAACCGCGAAAGGCATATATGTAAGTGTTGGCCAAGGCAAAACCATAAAAGATCAGACCAGTCAACAAAACGCTGATCTTGATGTGATTACTTATGATCAACAAGAGATATTGTAAAGCCGCAATAATACAATAGTTCGCAAAGACTTCGCCAAAACTGTAACCTAAAAGGTTAGCTCCAAAGGCATATTGACCTAAGATGAAAAAGATAAAAGGCGCCAAGATAAGGGTGGCGATCTCTTCATATTCAAGATTCATTAAGCGTGAAAAATGCTTTAATTTCATTTTCATGGACCTATTATAGGATAAAATGTTAAAAATAGGTAATATTTAAGAAAAATTTTAGATTATCCGTTTAGAATAGAAGTAGAAAGAAGGTATAGATCATGGCAATCTACAAAGACATCCTCAAGGGCAAGGTCGCCGTTATTACCGGTACGACCTCTGGGATCGGCAAGGGCCTGGCTCTAGGTTTTGCAAAACAGGGCGCAATCGTCGTCGGTAGCGGTCGTAGGGAAAACTTGGGGCAAGAGGTAGCCGCAAAGATCAAAAGCGATGGCGGTGAAGCTATGTTCATCAAAACCGATGTCACTGATCACTTGGCCATCAAACATTTGATCGATGAGACAGTCAATACTTACGGGCGGATCGACATTCTTGTCAACAACGCCGCCTATGAGCCCACTAAACTTTTTATGGATAATACTTACGAAGACTATCGCAAGGTCATCGATACCAACCTCGGCTCCTATGTCATGGCCAGCATCTACGCATTAAAATACATGAAGCAGCAACAAAGCGGCAAGATCTTAAATATCAACTCCGTCACCGCCATCCAGCAAGTACCCGGTGTTGGCATGTATTCACTAGCCAAGGCCGCGATCTCTAATCTCACAAAAGTCATCGCCCTAGAAAATGCCAAAGATGGAATACGTTGTAACGAGATCAACCCCGGTCTTATCCTGGCCGGTGAATTTGAGAAAGCTGAAGTGCGAGAATGGGCTAAAGAAGCGATCGAAAAGATGACACCTGTTGCCCGACTTGGCAAAGTAGAAGAGATCGTCCATGCCGCCTTGTATCTTTTAAGCGATGAGGCTGATTTCTGTAACGGTACTTCGCTTTTGGTCGACGGTGGAAGGCATCTTATATAATAAGGAATAAATTATGGATCTTTTAAAAAGAGTTTTAATGGAAGAAAGAAAGCCTAGGGAGCGCATTCAAGACTTCGCGCCTTTTAAGTTTGGCTATGATGATATTAAGGTAAAAGAAGAGGCAACGCGCTGTCTGCATTGTCTTAATCCGCGTTGTGTCAAGGCCTGCCCGGTCCACAATCGCATCCCCGATTTTATTTTAAAAGTAAAAGAGGATGATATTAAAGGCGCCTATCAGATATTGATGGATCAGACGATCTTACCTGAGATCTGTGCGACCGTTTGCCCCCACGAAAGCCAATGTGAAGGAGCCTGTGTCAGGGGAATCAAAGGAGAAAGTGTCAATATCGGCGCAATTGAGCGCTATATCGCTAAATACATGCGCCTAAATGCTTTGGATAAGGTCCAAAGCCAAAAGAAGAAGGACCTGAGGGTCGCTTGTGTTGGCAGCGGGCCGGCTGGTTTAGCCTTTGCGCTGTCTTTGGCGCAAAAGGGCGTTCAAGTCGAGATCTTTGAAAAAGAATCATATCTTGGCGGGGTACTCACCTGGGGCATTCCCTCTTACCGCTTAGAAAAAGAAGCTGTTTTAAATATCTTTAAGAAATTAGAGGAGTTGAAGGTGATCACTCATCTTCAACACGAGGTCACTGATTTAAATGAACTAAAGGACTTTGATGCCATCTTCTTGGCAACCGGGGCTGAAATCGGAAATCGCCTTTGGTTAGATAATGAAGACTTGCCTCAGGTCTATGAAGCTAGAAAATTCTTGGAAAAGACCAATTTCGAGCATCGATTAGATAACGCGATCAAGAATATCATGGTCGTGGGCGGTGGTAATGTCGCCATGGATTGCGCCCGCAATGCCTTGCGTCTTAAGGGAGTCGAAAATGTCTACCTCGTCTATCGCCGCAGCAGAGAAGAAATGCCAGCCGCCAAAGAAGAATTAAAAGAAGCGCTGGAAGAAGGCGTTAAGTTCTATCCTTTGACCAATCCCGCTAAAATCCTGGGCAATCAAAAGCTTGAAAAGGTCGTTTGCACCAAGATGAAACTAGGCGATAAGGATGAAAGCGGACGCCGGCGGCCCGTCGCCACCGATGAGACGATCGAGTTTGCGGTCGATGCCCTAGTCTTGGCCTTAGGTTTTAAGGTGAAGGATCATCATTTCGATCTTAAGACCAGCGATAAGAATCTCATCCTCGTAAATGAAGATATGGAAAGCTCTTCCGCAAAAGTCTTGGCAGGGGGAGATGTCGTAAATGGTGCCCTCACCGTCGTTTCAGCGATGCGCGATGGACTAAAAGCGGCCAAGACTATCCTAAAGAGGTACCAATATGAGTAAGTGCTGGCTTATCCCCAATCGCAAAAAAGAAAAGACGCCTAAAGCCTTAAGCACTGTTGAAGCGCTCTTGACAAAGCTTGGACAAGACTTTGAAGTAATCGATCTTCACGATGAAGATCACGATTTTAAAAGCGATGATTTTATCTTATTTCTCGGAGGCGATGGAACCTTTTTAAGATGCGCCCGTCTGGCTTATCGCTACGATATGGGTATAGCTGGCATCAATACCGGAACCTTAGGCTTTTTAACTAACGCCAGCCAGAATGAGATCGATACCTGGCTTACTTGTTTTATCAAAAAAGAAAAGCGCCTTGAAAATTGCCCGCTTTTAGCGATGAGTTGTGAGGGTTTTATTCAAGAACCCATCATCAATGATATCGTCTTGCATTCCCTGGGCGCCTATAACAATTTTGAGGTCTATTATAAAGATGAGCTCATCTATAAAACCAGCGCCAGCGCCCTCATCATCGCCAGCGGGATCGGCTCGACCGGGATCAACCTTTCAGCATACGGTCCGGTCATTATGAGAGAATCGCATAACGTAGCCCTGACGCCAATCTGTGCCCTTTTAGGCAAGGGCTATAGCTTGGTCGTACCCTTAGAAGCAAAGTTATCGATCGCAAGCAAAGAAGCCTTTAATCTTGAGATCGACGGCAAAAGCCGCATCGATACCCATCATAAGATCGAGGTCTATGCAGCCAAAAAGAAATTAAAGCACTTACTATAGTTGATGGACTGTTGATAATATTTCTCAACAGTCTTTTTTTATCGCTTCATTTATCTTATTTGTGATAGATATAGGTGCTGATCAAATACAGCTTTTTAGCCTGGACCGCTTTAAGAGCCAGACAAGACATAGATCAAAAAATAAGCGATCATGTCATATCATTTACACCCTTCAAGCCAGCCCATAAAAAAGCTATCTCCTGAAGTGATTTATTGAGATAGCTGTTTGTTTCAAGATAAAAGGTTTTTTACATTACATCCGGCGCGTCGATCCCTAATAGATCTAAGGCGTTTTTAAAGGTGATCTCCGTAGCTTTTAAAAGAGCGCATCTTTCGTTGCTCAGCTCAGGATTTGCGGGGTCATTGACTTTGCATGAAGCGTAGAAGGCGTGGAAGTATTGCGCCAGCTTTTGCAAGTAGACCGTTACTTTATTGGGGCTGCGATCCTTTGCGCTGATAGCGACGACATTGGGGAACTCGCTTAGCTGTTTTAAAAGATCGCTCTCTTTTTCGCTGGTTAATAAATTATAAGTGTCCTGTTTATGGAAGTCGCCCATCTGCCTTAGGATCGAAGCGATCCTGGCGTGGGCATATTGAACATAGTAGACCGGGTTGTCATTGCTTTTTTTGCGGGCCAGACCCAAATCGAAATCTAGATGGGTGTCAAGAGCGCGCGAGATAAAGAAATAGCGTGCAGCATCAACTCCAATATCTTCGCACAGTTCTCTTAAAGTAACGGCATTGCCAGTCCTTTTAGACATCTTGACTTCTTCTCCGTTTTCTACAAGCCGTACCATTTGGATGATATCGACCTCTAAGCGCTCGCTATCATAGCCCAGGGCTTTTAAAGCGGCTTTCATCCGCGGGATATAGCCATGATGATCAGCTCCCCAGAAATTGACGAGTTTTTCATAACCGCGCTCTAACTTATCGACATGATAAGCAATATCAGGGGTCAGGTAAGTGTAAAAACCATCGCTTTTTTTAAGAACGCGATCTTTCTCATCGCCATATTCACTCGCCTTAAACCATAAAGCTCCTTCTTTTTCATAGCTCAGGCCTTTTTCTTTCAGTTCTGCTACAATCTTTTCAACCTTGCCGCTTTCATATAAGGAAGTTTCATAGAAATAATGGTCAAAACTGCATCTAAAATAAGCGAGGTCGTTTTTGATCCTTTCGATCTCAAGTTCCTTGCCCCTTTGTTTAAAATAGGGCAAGACAATGCTGTCGTCTTCATTCAGCCACTTATCGCCTTCTTCTTGGGCGATCTTGATCGCGATATTTTGAACGTCCTTACCCATATAGCCATCTTGCGGGATCGAGAAATCCAAGCCAAAATACTCACGATATCTAGCTTTGATCGACAAGGCCAGCATATCGATCTGGTTGCCGGCGTCATTGACATAGTATTCTCTTAAGACCTCATAGCCGGCGGCCTTTAAGATCCGGGCGACACTATCGCCCCAGGCGGCCCCTCTGGCATGACCCAGATGTAAGATCCCGGTAGGATTGGCGCTGACATACTCCAAAAGAACGCTATGGCCCTGGCCGCTATCGTTTTCACCATATTGGCAGTCCTTTTCAAGGATCGTATTAATGATACTGGAAAGAGCTGTTTTCTTCATGTAGAAATTGATAAAGCCCGGTCCGGCTATCTCGATCTTTTCAACGCTGTTGACTTCTTCTTGCAGCGTCTTTATCAATTCACCTGCGATATCTTTGGGGCTTTTATGCAAAACTTTAGCTAAGCGCATGGCGATATTGGTGGCGTAGTCGCCGTTATTATTATCTTTGGGTATTTCGATCATGACCTCGTTCTCTTTAGGTTCATAATCAAATCTTTTCTTGATGCTGTCTTTTATACTATTGATCAAATCAAGCTCGATCTTATTCATACGTATCCTCCTTATTTGCCCATATATCATACCATAGCTTTTTCATTTAGAGTATAATGGATACGTTTAGAGGTTTTAATATGAATTTGTTTTATTTGATCGTTGGAATATTGTTGATGGTGGTGGCTTTTCTCGTCTATAAGGGACGGACAAAAAATGCCGTGGAAAAATTGCCAGATGAAGATGAGACCTATGATACCAATAAGGTCGTCTTATTCACAAGCGCGACCTTGGCAGCGATCGGTGTAGTCTTTTTGTTGACATCTTTCCATCTCATCCGCACCTTTGACATGATCATCTTTACAGTTGCCATCTTGATCATTGGGATCGTGGCCCTTATGATCTTTGGGAGAAATGATGCTTGAGGGGATCTTAAAAAGACTGATCCCGCATCATGAAGATGTAAAGGATCCAAAGGTTAGAGAGAGATATGGGATCGTCTCATCCCTTATTTCGATCATCTTAAATGCTGTCATGGTCATTTTTAAGATCGGCTTTGGCAAGCTTACGGGTTCGATCGCGATCGTCAATGACGGCTTCAACAATCTCTCGGATATGGGCTCCAATGTCGCAACGCTTTTCGGCTTCAAATTAGCCAATAAACACCCCGACAGCGAACATCCCTACGGTCATGGGCGTATTGAATATATTATTGGAATGATCATTGCCTTTTTGATCATCTATGTCGGATTAAACGCTTTGATGGATGCCGTTAATCAGATCATTGATCCACACGCCGTAAGCTTTTCTTATGGCGCCCTTTGTGCTTTGATCTTTTCGATCATGATCAAATTAGCGATGGGCTTTTTTAATCGCTATTGCGGTAAAAAGATCGCCTCGCCCTCACTTTTAGCAGCCGGCCAGGATAGCTTCAACGATGTTCTGTCAACCAGCGCGACCCTTGTCGCTTTAATTGCGTCATTATTCAGCGATCTGCCTTTTGATGGGATCATCGGCCTTGCGGTGGCGATCATAGTCATTAAGTCGGGTATCGAGATCTTCAAGAGTACGCTTGATCCGCTTTTAGGTATGGCTCCTGATAAAGAGATGGTCGCTGAGGTCGTCGCCTTTGTTAAATCTTTTAAGGTCACAAAAGGCATTCACGATCTTATGATCCATGACTATGGACCGGGAAGACGCTATATGAGCGTCCATGTTGAAGTCGATGCTAGAGAAGACATCATGAAGATCCATGATGAGATTGACATCATCGAACGAGAACTCTTAGAAAAATATAATATCCTTACAACTATTCACATGGACCCGATCGTAGTCAATGATCCCAAGATCGACGCCCTTAAAAACAAGATCGCCAATTTGGTAAAGGAAGTAGATCCCGCTTATACCATTCATGATTTTCGTTTGGTCGATGGTCCAACCCATACCAATCTCATCTTTGATGTCGTTTTGCCAAGCGCCGATACAAGCGACCACGAACAGATCAAAAAAGCGATCGAAACAAAGATCAAGGCTTTAAACAAGCGATACTATGCTGTTATCCAGATCGAACACGCTTATCTATAGTTGTTAGCGACAGACAAGGTTCTTATCGCTCATTTCTAAAAGTTAAAATATTGTATCTATCTTCTTAGACTTTCTCAGCCGTCAAGTTTCTGACCCACTTTTCGCGTCTTAGCATATGGTAAGACAGGCCGGCCTTTAAGACATCGGTCATTTGCCCTAAGACATATAAAAGGATCACATTGAGTCCTGTAAAATAGCTAAGACCTGCTACGACTGGGATATTACATGCCCACATAAAACAAGAGTCCATAAAGAGGGTCGACTTAGTATCGCCACCTGCCCTTAAGACAAAGTAGATCGAAGAATTAAAGACATACATGACAAAGAAGATCGACATGACTCTTAAGAAACTTGCTGCCAAATGCTGAGCTTCTAGAGAAACATTATATAAGTATGGCGCAAAAAACGAAGTTCCAAACATCAAAACCAAGAAGACCATCGCGCACATGATCCCAAAGCATACGAGCTTATAGGCGTTGTCTTTGGCTTTCTTAAGATCGTTAGCGCCTAAAGGCGTTCCCACTAAGACTGTTGTAGCTGTGGCCATACCGGTAAATAAGACAAAGAAGAGATCAGAGATCGTCGATGACATGCTGTAGGCGGTATTGGCGACTAAGCCGCGATTGGAATAAGCCCTTAAGAGAGTGGAAATACCTAAGGAATACAAAATATCATTGATGCAAAGCGGTATTGCCTTGATGATGATCTCCTTAGCCAAGCTAAAACTAAAATGGAAGATCTCTTTAAATCTAGTCTTAAACGCAAAAGCACTGCGGTGTAAAGAAATAAGATATAGCGCTAGTTCAACGATCCTGGCAATCAAAGTGGCGATCGCTGCCCCTACTTCGGCTAGATAGGGGAAACCGAAATTACCAAAGATCAGGCAATAATTTAAACAAGTATTGGTCAAAACCGAAACAACCGAGATCTTTAAGGGCAACTTAGTCTCACCAAGAGCCCTGAAGGCACTGGACACACAAAGCGACAATGCCCCTGGAATATAGGAGAGGCAAGCGACCTTTAAGTAAGAAGAACCCCTTAAGACGACATTCTCTTCACTTATAAAAAACGCAATAATGTTTGGGGCAAAAAATAAGGCCAAACAAACAAAGATCAAGCAGATCGAAAGCGATGACACCAGCATAAATCTAAAAGTCGCTTTCATGCGCTCTTCATCATTAGCGCCATTGAATTGTGACAAATAAATCACGCCTGAGGCGATCATGCCGTTAATGCCGCTCCAGGCAATCATATAATAGCGATTGGCATTGGCCACTCCGCTTAAGGCGACATCCCCCAATTGGCCTACCATTAAATTGTCGACCAAATTGACACTTGAGACCACAAGTTGCTGCAACATCAAAGGCACAGCTATCACTAGGGCCGCCTTGATAAAGTCGTGATCTTTAAGCATCATCTTGAAATAAGTAAACATGAGTATAAAGTAACACTAAATGCGTTTATTATCAAGGATTGGCTGGTTGGTCTAATGATAAATATTTTGTTATAATTAAAATGTAAAGGAGAAAAAGGATCGATACTGCGCATCAACATTCTAACTATAATCGGCCCTGATCTTTAAATATATGGCCGATAGAAAGGATCATCATGCAACAATATAATCCACAAAGGTACAAAAACGGAGAAATATCAGCTGCACAAGTCTTTTGATTTGTGCTTTTTTATTCTCTTTATCACTATCACCGTTTAATACAAAAGTCAGAAAGGGGAATCATGAAGAAAATTATCTTTATTACCTTGGTTTTAAGCATGATCTTATCGATCGCCGGCTGTCATAGGGTAGAAGATGATCCTGCCCCGCCACCGACGATCAACTACAAAATCGAGGATGTCGATCTATACGCCAAGCTTCCAGAAATTGACTCGCAAAAATATGTCTATGATTTCTTAGAGGTATATCAGGACAAGATGTTTGTCGTGCAATATGAACTTTTAAGAAACAGCTATAATGAAGTTAATGATCTTGAAACAGTTGCGCTTTATCAATACGATATCGCCAATGATAAGGTCCAGCCCTACGATTTAACATCTCTTGATTTGGATAACTCTTTTAAAGAGAAACTGCTCAATATAGTCGAGATAAATGATGGCCTATATTTTTACATCATATCAAAGGCCGATCAAAATTCAGAAAGTCTACAAACACTCTACTATCTTGATAAGGGCGACCGATCAAATGAGATATTCCGTTCATCCAACTCATCAAAATCCTACACACCACAAGTTGTTATACAGGATGATGAAATATATTTTGTAGTATGCGATACAAACGAAAAAGATAGGGAAGCCGGAAGAGGCTATGATAAGTTCAGCGATCTCCAAATTATAAAATTAAATGAAGAGGCCCAAACCGAAAACATTTTTATTTCGAAAGAAGATCTTTTTGGTTTTGCCTTTGAATATTCGTCTCCAATTAGTTTTCTAACGGTCAACGGGGATGATGAGATGACTATCTACGCTTTCGAAGACGATCAAATCCAAGCTTATCCAACTGGTGATGACTTTGACGGCTATGATGCCTTTGGAGGTAATATTTACGGCATCCATGACAACTGGGGTCAAGATGATCGCGAATTATACTGGTATGATGTTAAAAATGATGTCAAATTACCGATGACCAGAAGAGCAGAAGAACATACATCACTAGGTGACTATGTGATCGTTATCGACAATACTGGGACTACCGTCATGGCAATCAAAGAAGGACAGTTGGTGTCAGTTGATATTGATGAAGGTTTGAAATCACCTCTTTATGCAATAAAGATCGACGATCATTCCGCCTTTATCGCATGCACCGACTTCATCTTCAAGAAAATCACTTTTGATTAATAAAATGAATTAAATATCTATTTGTTTATCTAAAACTTGCGCACAAAAAAGGGGCTGTTGAAAAAAGTCTAAGTTGATTTAGACTTTTTTCACAGCCCCTTAAATTTACTATTTAGTTTTTAGGTTCTTCCCCTTTTTCTAAAGCCTCGATCGCTTCCTTGAAATTGGGTAACCACTCTTTTTCAGCTACTAGCAACTCATTTAGGCAGCTCTTTGCCTTGTAATAAGAGTTGATGAGTGGGTTAGCGACAAGCGCTTCTAGTGCTGCGTGATAGCTACCGCTTACGGCCGCTTCAACAGCGAGTTTTTCGTATTCTTTAGCCGCATAGATCTTCGACATCATATGGCCCGGAAGACGGGGGAAACAGATAGGATGGATGCCGCTGGCATTGACTAAAGATGTAGTAGTGCAAACACAATGAGGATCAAATTCCTGCATCGAACCCATCGAAGCTACATCAGGACTAAATACTTCGTTCGTATTGTTCCAAAGGGCATTGATAAGGGAAATGCCAGCTTCCCCATAGCCCTTGCCTCCGCGGGTATTGCAGGCTAACTTATAGGCACGGGGATCTAGTTTTTCATAAAGCTCAAAGGTACGCTTTTCAATGATCTTGACACATTCTGCCCTTGTACATTGACCCGGGTTTTCTAAATCATCACAAACATCGCCCACATGTTTTCTGATCGTATTCATCATCTGCTCCCAATGATTGCCCGAGTAATTTTGCAGATCATTGAAGTTGGTATCATAATCATAATAGAACTCAAGATATGGCCCCATTGGAATATATCCGATAAATCTTTCTAAAGCCGGTTCAACGAATTCTCTGCGCAAAGCAGGGATGTGTTCAGCCGACCATTCCAATAATCTTTCAAAAGCATCGTCAGTAACATCTTTACCTTTGACAAAGACCTTGCACCATATTAGATGATTGAGTCCGCTGACTTGTACAAAGACATCATCTGGGTTTTCTTTCCCATAAATTTGCCGCATAGCATTTCTAATAACAGTAGGCCCATTGCATAGACAGGCATATTTGACCTTAGAGTGTCTTTCCAAAGCTTCACCTATCATGCCCGAAGGATTAGCTAAATTGATCAAATAGCAATCTGGTTTGGCCACTTCTTCGATCGCATGAGCGATCTCTAGCATTGCTGGGATCGTCTTTAGACCCATGACCATCCCGCCGGGTGCTGTCGTCTCTTGTCCGATCAACCCATGTTTAAAGGGAATAGTCTCATCCATGTTGCGGCCATCAGACATGCCCGGACGAATCGTCGTTATGACGAAATCGCAATCCTTAACAGCCTCTTTCAGATCAGTTGTAAGAGTGATCTTGGTTTCCATACCTGCGTCTTCAAACATCTTCATGACGTATTTGCCAGTACAATTAAGGCGATATTCATCAATATCCATAAGACGCCATTCACTGACCTTCATCGTATTCTTTCTTTCGATCAACATCTCCGCGATGTCAGGCAAATAAGAAGAGCCAGAACCAATATTAGCTAAGATCATTTTGTTTTCGTTCATTTAAAATACCTCCTACTTTTCATCTTTGTATACAACGAAACTCAAAGCTGCTGTAACGATCAGGGCGACCCCAGCTGCAATACAACCAATCATGAAGTTATTGGAATTACCACCGACATAACCCAAGACTGACAGGATATTACTGGGGCCGAATTGGTAGTAACCGACATTAAAGATACCCAAGATCAAACCAGCCAGCCCGCCGCCGATCATTGCAGGAACATATAATTTCTTATTTGGCAAGAATAGACCAAACCAAGTCGGTTCTGAAACCCCTCCTAAAGCAACTGATGCTAGACAAGTGAGACCGAGTTCACGGTTTTTGCCGATCTTTGTTTTAAGAGTATAGCCAAACGAAACACCCATAGCAATAAAGTTTGTAATGACCATAGCGATCGGCATATAGGCATATTCAACTCCATTGGCAAATAACATCGTCATACAGATGAAGAATACTGGCCTTCCAATGCCAAAGGCAGTCATAAATGGCACGAACATGCCCACCAACATGAGTTCGATCGGTCCGGCAACTTGATTGAGCCATAAAATAGCTTGTGCTAATAAATCACCAACTAATGTTCCTAATGGGCCTAGAGCACATAGGGCGATCGGCAACATGATCAAAGTTATCAAAAGCGGTTCTAAAACGACTTTTAAGACATCAGGCACTATCTTCTTGACTAACTTTTCGATATATTTTTGGGCCCAGACGATCAATAAAATCGGAATGACCGAGGTGCTATAAGTAGCAGCAGTCGCTGGAATGCCATAGACCGTATAGGTAACGCCTTCTGTCGACATCAACGTAACTAAATTAGGATATAAAAGGATAGCTGCCATGACAATCGAGACAAAGACATTGGTCTTAAAGTGTCTGGCTGCAGTCACTGCTAAAAAGAAGGGCAGGAAATATAGGATCGCTTGTGAAGTGAAATAGAAGTTGTTGTAGATATCGCTTTGATCAGAAACTAGATTCAAGAAACTTGGCCCGATCAATACGGCGATCAAGTTGGTCATACCGACAAGCACAAACATCGGTACGAGCGGATTCATCGTAGCAGAGAAGGTATTAATGATGTTGTCGAAGATCGCCTTGGGTGAAAATCCGCTCTTATTTAAATCTTCATCAAGGTTTTCATTGATCGCTTCGGTTCTTTCAAGACCAGTCATACGAATAACTTCGTTATACACTTCATCAACGGCAGGGCCTATGATGATCTGTATTTCTCCACGGTCGACATTAATACCTAAAACGCCGTCTGTTTTTTCGACTTCATCAAGTTTGGCAATGCCTTGATCTTTCAAGTTAAGACGAAGTCTTGTCATACAATGGAAAACATTACTGATGTTTTCTTTGCCACCGATAAGATCAATGATCGTTTCGGCTAACTTAGTGTGTTTACTCATCTTCTTTCTCCTTGTCTTTTATGAGCCTGAGGTTTCTATATTGGCCACTATATACTCCCTCAAAACAAAACCTCGCATAAAAAGTAGCTAGCTTTCTATGGCGAGGTCATGCCCTATTGGTAACAGTCCTCTTTGGAACAAACTCGATTGATATGGATCATCAGGTAGAGTTGTTCCTCTTCACTGATTTCGTAATTTAATTTCTTTTGGAAATAATCATCGATCGCTACTACGCATTCATATGCCCTAGGATAGCGATTTTTAATGGATTCAAACATCTTTTCATTATCACTTGAGATGGGATGTTTTTTATCCATGCGCGAAAGTAGATATTGGATATGAGTCGCAAAACGATAATAGTTGAAATTATTGCGATCAAAGTTGATATCCATTTTTTCTTGTACGATCTTCGTTATATCTTCGATCACAACTGTGTTGACTTTATTTGCGGGTTTGTGTTTTTCAGCATCTAGGATATGCAAAGCTAAGATCGGTATCTCGCTTTTGGGCAGCTTTACATTCAGTTTTTTCTCGATATATTCCTTGGCCTTTTGGGCTATATCAAACTCCTTGGGATGTAAGAACTTGATCTCATAGTCAAGGCCGTAATTCATCTCGATCCCTTCTTTTAGGCGTTTGATCGTAAAATTGATATGATCAGCTAATGTGAAGGAGAGATTGGGATTTAATTTTTTTCCTAACTTGTTTTGTGCAAACAAGACGATCTTATGAGCGCACAAGAGAATGTCATCAGCGATCGTTTTGATCAGACCGTAATACTTTTCGTCGATATTGTAGTAAGTCTCTTCAATTTTGGATAGATCGGTGAGCTCTACAGGAAATTTCCCAAAGCCGATGCCCGATCCTCTAACGATCACCATTTCATTCTTGCTGTCGATAGCCAAGGCGTAGTTGTTGTTTATCTTTTTAATAAGTTTCATACACTCATCCTGATGATCACGTTTTCATTTGTAACTATTTCATGCAGTTTCATTTTTGCATATTCACTTTTATCTTCCATCATAATGACGATGATTGGAATCTTGATATCTTGGCTTTTGATATAGTCCATATCAAACTCGATGAGGGGCTGTCCCTTTTTGATCCTGTCTCCGATCTTGATGTTAGAAGCTAGGCCCTTGCCCTGTAACTTTACCGTATCAAGACCAACATGGATCATGATCTGTTTGTTGTTGCGCATCTTGATCATTACCGCATGTTTGGTTGGAAATAGACCGACAACCTTACCATCGCAAGGGGCTAAGACGACATTATCTTCCGGTTCGATATAAAAGCCATCACCCATCATCTTAGAGGAAAACACCTTATCTTCACACTCGCTTATATCAAAGCACCTTCCCTTAATTGGCGCATATATATCATTTTTAGCTTTTAATAATTCAAACATAAGATCTATTCCTCCAAAATAAAACATCCACAAGCAACAACCAAATTCATTAGTCATGCCTCGGATGTGAGTAACAGTCTAATCAGTGAATTTCTTTACACTTTTATTTAAACGCAAGCGCTTACATTTGTCAATCCCTTTTTCGCATTGGAAGGATTTACTAATGACGATCGTCGCTGCTCATACGGCAAGGCCCGTCATTTATGAGGAGTTAGCTAATACGGCTGGCATATCAGCACCAACAGCTAAGAAATGGCTTTCTATTTTAGTCTCTTCCAATATCATTGCTCTGGTATAAGCATACCGCAACAACCTCTTAAAACGCGTGGTCAAAATGCCTCTTCTTCATTTTTTGGACACAGGATTAGCTGCTTATCTCTTAAAATGGGATAACCCTCAATCTTTGGAAAAAGGGCCGATGTCTGGAGCTTTCTTTGAAAGCTATGTCTTTTCGGAAATCTATAAAAGCTATTTAAATTTAGTCATGGCGTTATCTATATCCTTTTATTATTGCTAAAACTATCAAAACAAGATCTTTTTTTGTCTTTTTAGTTGCCAAAGTCATCTAATCTGTTATAATACAGATAGTACAGGTAATACAGATGTTTACGATAAGTCTTAATGGTAAAAAAACGATCTACGAACAGATCAGAGATCAAATTATCAATTTTATAGCCTTGGGGGTCATGAAGCCGCATGAAAAGATGCCTTCAGTGAGAAGCCTGGCCTTAGATCTGGGCATCAATCCCAATACGGTCTTTAAAGCCTATCAGGAACTCGAAAGAGAGGGCTATATCTATATGATGCCTAAAAAGGGTGCTTTTGTAGCTGACATCAAGCAATCAAGCACCGATCTTGAAGGATTAAAGGAGCTTGTCAGAAGTTATAAGGATCAAGGTCTTGCAAAAGAAGAACTCTTAAAAGTGATCGAAGAGATATACGGAGGTTAAGGCGATGCTCAATATATGCAACATCAATAAAAGTTTTAATGAAAAAAGTGTCTTGAATGGTCTAAGTCTTGAAGTGGCGGATCATACCATTTTCGGTCTGGTGGGCGTCAATGGCGCTGGCAAATCGACGCTGCTCAGAATCATTGACGGTATCATCAAAAGCGACAGCGGTTTTGTCCATTTTGATGATTTCGATACCTGTTATGATGAGATGATCCGCAAAGATATCCTCTATGTCAGTGATGATCTGTATTATGGCAGAGTTACGACGATCAATTCTTTAAAGGAATTCTATAAGACTTTTTATGATTTTGATGAAAAGCTTTACCAGCATTACTTGCGGACTTTTAAATTGAATCCGGCCCAGAATATCCACAATTTTTCTAAAGGCATGAAAAGACAGGTCTATTTGATGATGGCCTTGGCCATCAAACCTAAATTGTTACTGC
>CALVCF010000021.1 GCA_944325935.1 uncultured Erysipelotrichaceae bacterium
TATGGTGCTCATGGTACATCTCATCAATACATTGGGCAAGAAACAGCTAAACTTCTTGGCAAAGACTTTAATGAAGTTAATCTCATTACCTGTCATTTAGGTAATGGAGCTTCGATCACAGCAATCAAAAACGGCAAGTGCATCAATACCTCGATGGGTCTTACACCTCTAGGGGGAATTATGATGGGGACAAGAAGCGGCGATATTGATCCGACAGTAGTCTTCTATATGATGAAAAAGTTAGGCTGCACTCCTGATGAAATGGATACATATCTCAACAAAAAGAGTGGTATGTTAGGCGTGTCAGGCATTTCCAGCGATGCACGCGATGTCGAAAGTGCTGCTAAAGAGGGAAATGAAAGGGCGATTTTAACGCAAAAATTATATGTCAACCGTGTCATTAATGTCTTAGGTGGCTATGTTATGCAGCTAGGTCATGTCGATGCAATCAGTTTTACCGCCGGCCTTGGTGAGAATGACGCCAATATGCGGGCGATGATCCTGAAGGCAGCCAGTGAATCATTAGGCCTTTCGATCGATTATGAATTAAATGACAAGATCCATTCTAAGGTCGCTAAACTGTCTAAAGATGATTCGAAAGTAGCAGTTTATGTCGTTCCAACTAATGAAGAACTCTGCATCGTTCGTGATACGGTTCGTTTATTAGGTATTTAAGATGGAATTTGCAAGGCTTCGTCAAAAGATCGAAGCTAGTGATTCGATCGTCATTTTTCGTCACAGTCATCCCGACGGGGATGCTGTGGGCTCGCAACTGGCACTTAAGTCTTTTATTGAAGATAATTACCCTAATAAAGGCGTTTATGCCTATGGAAAAGAGCATTTTGAAGTCTATCCTTTAAGCGATGAGGTTTCGGATGAGATTTTAAAAAAGAGCCTGGGCATCGTACTTGATACAGCCAATGCCCAAAGAATTGATAATTTCAAGTACCAATTGTGTCCATATCTTATCAAAATCGATCATCATCCAAACGGAGAAGATTTCGCGGATGAAAACTATGTCTTTAGCGATTATGCCGCAACAGCAGAGATCCTAACCGAGATCTTTTTCAGTCAAGATTTTAAGGGTCTTAACATCTTTAAAAACTGCGCTTCTTATTTATATAGCGCATTACTTACAGATACCTTAAGATTCTCCACTTCAAATGTAAGTGCTAATACCTTAAAAATGGCGTCATTATTGGCTCAAAAGGGGATCGATATCTACGAACTTAATCAAAAAATGTTTGTAAAAGATTACCATAGTTATCGCTTTTGCACTTATCTTCGTTCCAAGCTCATCTTTGAGCAGGGACTTGCATATGCGATCATCGACAATAATGATTTGCAAAAATTCGGGATCAGTGCCGATGAAGCACGCAATCACGTCTCAGAGCTTGGAAATGTCAAGGAATTCAAGGTATGGGCTTTATTCACGCAAACAAGCGATGATCGCTTTGCTGCATCTATCAGAAGCACCAAAGCCATCGTTATTAATGATATTGCTCAAGCATATGGCGGTGGTGGTCATAAGAATGCAGCAGGTATCAAGGACTTGACAAGTAATGCGATAATGACGTTGACAAATGACTTAAAAGAACGCCTAAATGGCCTAAAATAGGCACTATTTGTTGATTCTAAGGTAGCAATATATTATAATAAAAAATGTATAGGAGGTAAATCATTATGACTAACGATTTAAACAAGAAAGCTTTAGCAGAAGTTGTTGCTGAAAAATGCAATGTAACTAAAAAAGCGGCTAGTGAATATGTTGATGCAGTATTTTCAACAATCGCTGATGCTTTAGCTAACGGAAGCAAGGTTGATGTTTCAGGTTTCGGTAAGTTCTCAGTTAAAGTAAGAGCTGCTCGTACCGGTATCAATCCAGCTACTAAGGCTACGATTGAAATTCCAGAAACGAAAGTTCCAGTTTTCAAAGCTTCTAAAGCTTTAAAAGACAACGTTAAATAAAGAGTCTTAATGTTACAATAAAAGCCCCTAAGCGGGCTTTTTAAATTAATATATTAGTTCGCATAATGTATATTATACAACATTTATATAAACCATTAAGCCCCTTGTATTACAAGAGGCTCTTTTCTATTTGATCAGATCTAAAAAGCTTTCACCAATGCCAGGATTATCGACACCGAACATTTCAGCAATACTGGCGCCAATATCTGCAAAGCTATGACGCATGTTAAGATTGCCAGAACCTTTGATGTTCTTTCGATATACCAATAACGGGACCAGCTCTCTTGTATGATCACTGCCGCTCCATGTTGGATCGTTGCCATGATCTGCTGTAATGATCAATAAATCGTCTTCTTTTAAAGTATCTAAAAGTTCACCCAAATGTTTATCAAAATTAGCTAGCTCAGCGGCATAACCATCCGGATTGCGGCGATGACCCCATTTCGCATCAAAATCTACTAAATTGGTAAAGCATAGACCGTTGAAGTCTTCTTTTGCGATATCGATCGTCTGTAACATGCCCTCATCGCTCGATGAAGAGTGAATGGCTTTTGTAATGCCTTCACCATTAAAGATATCGCGGATTTTACCGACTGAAATAACATCATAGCCCCCCTCTTCAAGACTATTTAAGACTGTTTTACTAAAGGGGCTTAAAGCGTAATCGTGGCGATTCGCTGTTCTTGTGAAGTTATCTTTATTATCTCCGATAAAGGGTCTGGCGATTACTCTGCCAACACGCCACTTAGGTTTCATGGTAATCTCGCGCGCGATCTTACAACAGCGATACAATTCATCAAGTCCGATCAAATCTTCGTTTGCTGCAATCTGCAAGACTGAATCGGCAGAAGTATAAAGAATAAGTTCTTTAGTCTGCATATGCCTTTCACCGAGTTCTTTGATGATTTCAGTACCCGAGGCTGCACAGTTACCGATATATTTATAGCCGGTCTTTTCTTCCAATTCCTTGACCAATTCATCTGGGAAGCCATGCTCGGTAAATGTAATAAATGGTTCTGTTATTTTTAGCCCCATCATCTCCCAATGGCCGGTCATTGTATCTTTACCAACAGATGCTTCGTGCATTTTGCCATAATAAGCTTTAGTTAGATTCAAAGCATCATTATTTCTAACATTTGTAAGATTACATAGTCCTAAGGATCTTAAATGTGGTATCTCATAAGTATTCTTCGCCTTTTCAAATAGATGTTTCAATGTATTAGCGCCATCATCACCATATTGATAGGCCATATCATCGCTTCCACAGCCTAAAGAATCAATGACGATAACAAATGCTCTTTTATTCATAACACTTTTTTCTCCTTTCTTATATTCTACACAAATCCAATTCAAAAATAAAAGAGGAACGCTCCTCTTTTACGATAAATCTTCACCATTACTAGCGATGACTTTTTTGTACCAGTCGAAAGATTTTTTCTTGAATCTTTTTAGTGTTCCATTGCCCTTATCATCGCGATCAACTCGAGGCACTGACGATGCTATTGGTCCCCACATGGTGTACCCCAAAAGATCTACTCCACAGCCTGCCCATAACGCAATTAGTAAGCAAGTAAATAAGCTCATAAATTAAGCTCCTCCTTTATGTCTACATTGTATTAGCAAGCGCTTTCATATATCAAATGCTAAAAATGAGCAATATTTGTGCAAAAAAATAGAAGGACTTTATCGTTCCTTCTTTTGAGCTAAGGGATGAGCTTTTAAATATGTCTTTTTCAACTCTTCCCTATTTAAATGGGTATAGATCTCGGTTGTAGTTATATCGCTATGCCCTAAAAGCTCCTGCACAGCTCGAAGATCAGCCCCATTTGTAAGTAAATGTGTAGCATAGGAGTGTCTTAACTTATGAGGTGAGATTTTCTTGTCAAGCCCTGCTTGCAAGGCGAGTTTTTTAAGCAACCTTTGAGCATACATTGCATTCAGCCTTCTTGAGTATTGATTAATAAAAAAGTAAGGGCTAAGGCTTTTATCTTTAAGCCACAAGGGGCGGACGTTACGATAATAAGCTAGAAGGACCTTTCTGCTAGTAGCTGGCATAGGTACGATTCTTTCTTTATCGCGTTTACCTAATATCCTGACAAAAGAATCTTCGAAATTGACATTGACAACTTTTAGTTCAACCGCCTCAAAGATCCTAAGACCTAAACCGTATAAGATCTCAAAAATGGCATGATCGTAAAGATCCTTAGGTTTTTGATCGTCAAACTGGTCGATTATAAGCTCGACCTCTTTCTTTTCAAGATAGATCGGTAAATGCTTAGGGGTCTTTGAGCTTTCGATATTCAAGGACGGATCTGTAAGATCATAGCGCTTATTGAGATAAGCAAAGAAGGAGTGTACGCTTGCCTTAAGACGATTCAAAGAAGTGCCGGCATAACTTTTGGCAGCCTTCTTAAAAAATCCTTCAACAGCCCTCTCATCGAGAGCCTCAGTCTCAATTAAGCCGCATTCTTTTAAATAATTCTCAAACAGTTTGAGATCGTGACTGTAGGCAATGATCGTCTTAGTGCTTTTATGTTCAGTAATGCTGATATAATTTAAATACTCTTTGATCGCTCTATCTATCTTCATTTATACGACCTAGCTTCATTTATCAGATCTTTAGCCATATTTAAGGCATTTAAACTCTTGGAACCGGTGGCCATCAAAGCCAGCTCTTCAATTATTGCTTCATCATTCAGTTCTCTGATATGCGATTTGGTGTTTTCTCCTTCATCTTCTTTATAGACAAAGTAGACAACATCGCCAAACGCTGCAACCTGAGCTAAGTGCGTGATAACTAAAACTTGAGTATCACAAGCGATCTTAGCCATTTTCTCACCTACGGCCAAGGCGGCTTTCCCGCTTACTCCTGTATCAATCTCATCAAAAACAACCAGATCTAACTGCATTAATTTGTTTAAGACCGTCTTTAGAGCCAAAAGAATTCTAGACATTTCTCCGCCACTGGCACTCTTGTTTAAAGGGGACATATCTTGTCCCTTATTGATGCAGATCATGAAACTGACATCATCATTTCCCAAGGCAGTATCCTTACATTTATTGAAATTAATCGCAAAATCAAAATATTTAAGCTCCAGGCCTTTGGTGGCTTCGACAACTTCTTCGCAAAGTCTTAAAGCAGCTTCTTTTCGCTGATTTGATAAGTCTTGTGCATATTTAGCATATTGTGCATCAAGTACTTGGATCGCCTCTTCCATTTCTTTTAAAAGCTTGGACCGATTTAGATTTTCATCGATCCTCAAGTTCAATTCGTCGATATAGTTTAAAAGCTCCTTGAGATCACGGCGATACTTTCGCTTAAGGCGACGAATTTCATTTAAACGAACATTGGCGCTTTCGATCCTTTCGCTTGAGACATCTAAAGATGCCAAAATCCCTTTCAGCTCTTCGATCTTGTCGTCCAATGATGCGTAATGATCATTGATCTGTTCAGCTATCTCTTGAATCTTATCATCCTCTTCGTTTAGATTTTTGATAATCATATATAAACCATCAGAGACCCCGCCTTCCCTTGTATATCGGTCGATGCAATCGTTGAGCTTTTGAGAAAACTTTTCAATATTGTGATAATTCTTCAAAAAACGTTCAAGTTCTTCTTCTTCCTCTAACTTCAGATCGGCGTTTTTCAATTCATTTAACTGATACTCATAATACTCGATATCTTCTGGACTTTCTTCGCGTTTTTTTAGTTCGTCATAGCGCTTAAATAAGGCCTTGCGCTCTTCGTAGAGCTCTTGGACTTTATTTAACACCTCATCATGATCGCCAATACGGTCAATAATAGCCAATTGATTTTTGTTTTTAAAAAGATACTGGCTGTCATTTTGTGAATGGATGTCCACTCGATCTTCAAAAATAGCCTTAAGAATATTTAAGGTGACCGTTTGATTATTAATGCGGATAATATTCTTGCTTTCACTCAAGAGGCGATAGACGATCATTTCATCATCATAGTCGATATCAAAGGAAGCTAAGCGATCCCTATATACGTCATCTAAGCTGAAAGTAGCCTCTAAAATAGCCTTATCCTTCCCTTTTTGAATAAAAGCACTATCTCCCCTTTTACCGCTTAAAAGATCGATCGCGTTCATAATGATCGATTTGCCAGCTCCGGTCTCGCCGATAAAGATATTGAGGCCTTTATTTAATTCAAGTCTCAATTCGTCAATGATGACGAAGTTTTTAATATAGATTGATTTAATCATGGATTATCTCCTTTAACAGATCTGAACTGGTCATATGGTTGATCTGTCTTAAGTGCGAAATGTTGTTGTCTGAGATTTGTTTAGCCCAGAAGACCTGGTAATCGTTGTAGTTAAGCGATTTAAGGTAAGATGCAATATGTTTGGCGAAGGCCCCGGAGTTTGAATTTAAATCGTATATAATGATCTTCTTTTTCTTTTTGACCAGATCGTTTAATAAAGAGCATTCTAAAGGATAAAAATGATCAAATTTGAGCAGATCGACTGGGATCTCTTGTCCTTTAAAAGCCTTATAAAGATAATCCAGCCCGTCGGCATAGCTGATGATCGCGACCTTCGCCCGCGCATCGCTTAAGATATATGGATCATCGGGAAAAGACTCGTCTTTTTTTAGGATCCTTTGGGGTAGATAAAAGATATCGATCGTCTTATAGTTCAATCTCTTGATAAAATTAGTCTCTAAAGTCTTAAAGTCATGACATAAAGTGACGCTTATATCTTTAAAGGGGCGAATGATCCCTAAGGAATCCGGGCCATAGCTTTGGTGTAATCCACTTTTAACCAGAAAGATCTTTAGATCGATCACACACGATTTTAACTCAAACAGAGCATCCATCGCCTTAGAGAATTTATCTTCTTCCATGATGATAATAGGACGATAATGAGCCTTATATGCGCCATAAGCAACACTCAGTGCTAAGCTATAATGGTGTTTTAAATCAAAACATTGTTCAGGATGGTTAACTAAAAGCTTGGCATAATGGTTCTCAAGGGCGTCGCCAAACAGGAAGACCCTGGCGTCGGCATAAAGTTCTAGATATTCATCGAGTTTATGGATGAGCATTTCATCCATATAAGCATAATCCTTAACTTCCTTTTTATAGGATAGCCCGCTTTCTTTTTTAAAGGGCGGCGTAAGAGATGGCATAACAACTAAACCTTTTTCGACCGGCTCATAACCCTGGCCTTTTTTGATCAAGCAATGCAAGATCATAGGTCTTTGATGATCCTGGATCATTTTAAAGCAAGCCAGTAATGAATTGATATCATGGCCATCAAGCGGTCCGATATATTCATAGCCCAAAAGCGTAAATACATTCTGTTCATCAAAGCTGCGTTTGATATTATCTTTGGCACTTTTGAGTCCATGATAGATCGAAGATGAAAGTTTATTCTGGTTAATATTGCGAAGTATATTTTGTCTTATACCGTTTTCATGTTGGTGATTCTTATAGAAATGAAGCGGTCGATTCTTAAGCTTGATCGTTAGATCATGCGACAGATCATCGCCGATAATCAAAGTCAGCGGTAATTTCTCTTTAGCGATCTTAAAGATATTCTCCAAAATCCGTCCATCACTTAGATAAGCGCTATCTAAGATGACGACAACTTTTTCTTTTGCCAAAGCCAGGCCGAAAGCCATACTTAAAAGTTCGTCAGAACTGAAAGGGTATTCCTCTTTAGCAATATCTAAGTGTTTGTAAATTGCGCTTAAATATTCAGGGATCAAAATGATCTTATAATCATCCTTTAGACTTACTAAAAGAGCCAAAAGGATATCGACATAAGCCAGATTATCCTTCAGATAACCCCCGTTTTTAGCCATATAGTCTATAAGGTTATTTCGGATTTCGCTAGCCTTGTCTTTTAGTTCAGCTAAAGATAGAGTCGCATTTAAAATCATAATTCTAACGTCTCTTTAATATTTCTAATAATTCCCTCAATTCAGTTGTATCAAAATCAAATCTTTCGATAAGATCAAAAGTTTTTGCGAATTCATGCGCAAGCTCACTTTCAACTTCCTTAACGCTCTTAAAGCGCAAAGCGGTGACCTTCCCTTTTTTTAGATCGCTCTTTTGGGGTTTGCCAGTCTCTTCCTCGCTTCTAATTATATCAAAAAGATCATCTTGTATCTGAAATAGTATTCCGATCTTTTCACCCAAAGCTTGATAGAGATCAGCATTAGCCTCGTCGTGATTTAAGACCATCGCCATCTTTAATGCGGCGATAAAAAGGCAAGCCGTCTTATAGTGATCGATCTCATTTAGTAGATCTAGCGAAATATCTGACTTTCCTTCATTTTCCAGATCAAGATACTGACCATAGACCATACCCTTGGCACCAGCATAGCTGCTTAGAAGATCGACTAGTTTTTTTAACGTATCTCCTTGATAATTGAGGGCTAAGACCTTAAAACTTTCAGTCAAAAGGGCATCGCCTACAAGAATAGCTAAGGCCTCACCATACTTTTTGTGGGTCGCCAATTTACCTCTTCGATAGTCATCATCATCCATTGCTGGAAGATCGTCGTGCACAAGCGAATAATTGTGGACAAGCTCTAATGCCAAAGCGCAAGGAAAAGCCTTGTACGGGTCTTTGACGGCACTAAAAATGAGACGAGGGCGAAATCTTTTTCCTGCCCCCATCAAAGCATAAAGCATAGCTTCTTTTAACTTAGAGTCTTGAAAATCATTGAAATAAGTTAGAATATATTCTTCAAATTCATTCATTATTTTTTGTGAGTTCATTGATCTTTTCCTCGTATGTTTGAAGTTGTTTATCGAGATCTTCGCTAAGTTTAAGACCTTCCTCAAATAACTTTAAAGACTCATCGAGATCTTTCTCGTTATTCTCTAACATCTTTACAATTTCTTCTAAACGATTCATCTTTTCTTCAAATTTCATCATAACTCATTTCTCCTTTGCGATCGTCTTGATCGACCAAGCACTTTGTCTAAAGCGCAGCTTCAATTCTTCGTCCGCTTTAAGCATATCTTCCTTTACGATTTCATCATTTCGGTAAACCAGCGCAAAACCCTTAGCTAAAATATGATCGATATCGTAAGCCTTCAAAAGCTCTATTAAATGGTCCAGTCTGATTTTTTCATCCTTTATCTTTTTAATAGCTATATCATAAAGACCATCTTTTTTATTCTTAAGATCCAGGGAAAGTTTATCGCATTGTTGCATCGAAGCTTTCCGAATGTTGTTTCTTAGATATTTGATCTTCTCGCTGTTTTGTAAAAGCTTAACTCTAAAATGCAAAAGTTTTGAGATCAAGTAGTCAAGATACTGGATCTTTTGATTGATCAAATAGTTTTTTTCTAAGAATAAGGGTCTATTAAGCAATTTATCATAACGTAGAAGGTTTAATTCTATTTTTAAGTGAATAGCCTTTTTTAGGCGCATTTTTAAGTCACTGACTCTTGTCTTGACATCGAAAATATCAGGTGTCAAAACTTCGATTGCTCCCGTGGGCGTTGGGGCCCTAAGATCTGCCACGAAATCAGCGATCGTAAAGTCTTGTTCATGACCGATGCCCGTTATAAGAAAAGTCTTTAAATTATAGATCGTATATGCGAGCTCTTCGTCATTAAAGGCCCAGAGATCTTCGATCGAACCGCCGCCTCTAGCCAAAACGATTGCGTCATATCCGATCGAATCGATCTTATTAAGGGTTTTAATAATATCTTGACTAGCCCCCTCACCTTGCACAAGACAGGGATAGACCTCATACTTTGCAAAAGGCCAGCGCTTTTTAAACATTGTCTTTATATCGCTCAAAGCTGCACTCTTATCGCCGGTTACAACTGCAACTTTTTCAGGATAAGCCGGTTTGATCTTTTTATGTTCTTCATTAAATAAGCCGAGTTTAAACAATTTCTGGCGCAGCAATTCAAAGCGCATAAACAAGTCGCCTAGACCGTCTAATTTCATATCGCTTACATATAATTGCAGACTACCGCTATTTTCAAAAATAGAGACAGTAGCCTTGACTAAAACCTGGTCGCCATCTTTAAAAGAATCTTTTAGTTTTAAGGCATAACTTTTAAACATGACACAGGCGATTCTGGCCTTTTCATCCTTTAAACTAAAATACCAGTGTCCCGAATTGTGACGATGAAAATTAGAGATTTCTCCCTTTACAACACAATTATGGATCTGTTTGTCATTTTCTAATTTTAACTTTAAATAATGGACTAATTCATATACACTCAAGCTTGCCATAAATGATCCAAGACACCATTGATATATTTGAATGAATCTTCATCGCAAAAAGTTTTAGAGAGCTCAATAGCTTCGTTAATGATAATGGCATCATCTACTTCTTTGACCTGCATCTCTGCAGCAGCTAAAAGTAAGATCGCCTGTTCTACATAGCTCAAACGGCCAAACTTCCAATTAACTAAACGCTTTGAAATCATTTCGATATACTCATCTTCCCTCTTACTTAAGATCGCTGCAATCTCGCGATAGTAGGGATCAATGGCCTCATAATTCTCGCTTGTAAAGCTATCGACCATCAGTTTTGTTAGATCTTCTTTTAATAGGCGATGCTGGTATATCGCAAACATCATCCTTTTTCTTAGTTCGTGTCTATTCATGCTTAACTATTGTAGCATATTTTATCATATAATATCTTTGTGAAAACTCATTATTTAAAACATTTTTTGACAGTTACCAAACATCGCCTTTATGTGCTGAGGCTTTGTTTTAAAGTGGGCTTATATAAACAGGGTTTATTGCATGATTTATCTAAGTATTCTTATGATGAATTTATAAATGGCGGGCGTTACTATCTCGGCTATCGTTCTCCTACCGGAAACGAACGCAAAGCCAAAGGTTACTCCATGGCCTATCTGCACCATGTCGGACGCAATAAGCATCATCCTGAATACTGGCGCGATCTGTACGATCCTAAAGGCCGGCAAACCATGCCAAAACGTTATATCATCGAAAGTATTTGTGATCGCATCGCAGCAGCTAAGATCTATAATATAAAAAACTATAATGATGCAATACCCCTTGAATACTATTTAAAAGACGAAAAGCTGATCGCCATGATGAATGATGAAGAAGATCAAAGCTTTCGTTTTTATCTAATTTATTTAAAGGATCATGGCGAAAAGAAGCTCCTTGAATATCTAAAAAAAGAGGTCAAAAATCTTAAGAAAAGTGGTCAGTTTAAACTATAAAAAAATCGAGTAGGAGGAACTCCAAGTAAACTTTGAGACTCCGACCTCTCACACCGCCCATCGTACGGTTCCGTAATGGGCGGTTTCAAATCTTTAATAGTTATGTACTAAGTTATAGTGGTCAAGTAGGGATACGAGACCACTTTTATTGAATGTTTCGATGGTTATGACTCTCAACATAAAAGTAGAAGCACATCTGGCTATACCTTTGCGCGAATTGCCATATGCTTTAGCCATCCACTCTGGAAGACCACATTTGCGGAGTTGTCTAACTCTATTTTGTGGTGTTTTCCATTGTTTCCAAATAATCATCCTAAGTCTAAAGCGCAGGTGTCTGTCTATCTTTTCCATCCACCCTTTCATATCACATATCCGAAAGTAGTTTATCCAACCTCTTGTGACCATGTTTATTCTCTCTATCTTGGATAAGATAGATGATGAATATCTTCTGATGGTAAGTTGTTTGAGCTTAGCTTTTAATCTTTCGACCGACTTGATATGAGGCTTTGGTCGGTATGTATCATCATATCTCTTGTAGAAGCCAAAACCAAGATATTTGATATCTGTAGGTCTAGCAACTTTGGTCTTAGTGATGTTTACTTCAACCCTGAGCTTTTCTTTTAGCCATTTGGTGATACTTGTCATAACTCTATTGGCGGCCTTTTCACTCTTTAGACAGATGACGCAATCATCGGCATATCTTGTAAAGTGAAGGCCTCTATTTTCTAATTCTCTATCAAATTGATTTAAATAGATATTAGCTAATAATGGCGATAGGTTACCACCTTGTGGTGTGCCCTTTGTCGTATCATATATCGTCCCTCCGATATTGACACCGCTTAAAAGGAACTTTCTGATAAGCGATTCGGTATCACCATCTTTGATGATGTCATGGACTAATATCATAAGGATATTTTGGTCGACATTGTCAAAGAATTTCGATAGGTCTAGATCGACTAGCCAATCATAGCCATCATTGAAGTATTCTAGTGTCTTGATGATAGCTTTCTCGCATGACCTGTTAGGTCTGAAACCAAAGGAACTATCACTAAAGACTTCTTCACACATTGGTGATAATACTTGATAGATGGCCTGCTGAAGGACACGGTCTTTGACACATGGAATACCTAGTGGTCTTTTAGAACCATCTGGTTTCGGTATCTCGGCTCTTTTTACCGGAAGTGGCTTATATTTTCTTTTCCTTATGAGGTCTTTAATGATGGGTAGATTATCTTTGAAATAATCATCTAATTCATTCACGCTCATATGGTCAATGCCACTTGCACCTTTTCTTGATTTGACGACTTTGATAGCTTTGGCTATATTGTCATCACTTAAGATGTCTTCAAGTAACTTAGACATAGTTTTCATTTCCTTTCCACTCTTTCGCTAAGATATCTCCAGTCTTATCGATGTACCTATCTAAACAGACTGTCCTCTATGTAAGATATCTCTACATTCCTGAAGTTTAGAAACTTCGATTTGATTCGGTCCTTCGCTCCGCTTCCATTACAGAAGCTTCCTCACTACTATGACCTCTGCTGACTTCCTCTAGTAAACTTGTTTTGACTAGTGTTACCATCACTGTTTAAAAGACTCTTTGGGTTTCACTATCTAGAGGACCTCCCGGGGTAAGGTCAAATATCCTTCGCTCCATCTATCTGCCACATTTACTCTAAGTGATATTCCGTGACTATTTGCGGTTTGTGTTGTTTAGCACACTCGCCCCATCACTTATAGCCTTATATGTGATTTCTGTCCGTCAGACCGGAGCTTTGCCTTGTCCTTCTTTCAGATTCCACATTACTGCAGACACCCTTGGACTAAGCTAGTGATAACGCGGTCACGATGATACGCTCTCACAGTGGACTTTCACCACCAAGATATGCGCCATGCCCGGCACACTAAAAAAGTAGTGATTACCTCGCTTGGCGCATCCTCTTTCGGGATAGCGATTCGAGCATCTCTACTTTTAATAATGCAAGAAGTCGAGTGTTGCTATCTATGATTTTGCAAGCGACAAAATCAAAACTATAAGAAATCTAATATTTAGGTGACTCGTCTTATAATTAACTAATATGTTGTATAGAATAATTACTTTTCAATTTTAATTCCGATCTTATTTTTAAGTTGTCTTAACTTAACACCGGCTGATACTAGCATGCGTTTAGAAGCAATTGTATTTTCTTCATTTGCATATTTATCATCTTCATAGACGATTTCTTTGATACCGCTTTGAATAATAGCTTTGGCACATTCGTTGCAAGGAAATAAAGAAACATAAATACTGCAACCTCTTACACTTCTTGGAGCATTTAAGATAGCGTTTAATTCGGCATGAACTACGTAGGGATATTTAGTATTTAAAAAGTCCCCTTCTCTTTCCCATGCATATTCATCATCGCTACAACCATAGGGCATACCATTATAGCCAATTGAAACTACTCGATGGTTTTCATCGACGATCGCAGCTCCAACTTGCGTATTGGGATCCTTGGACCGAAGAGCGCTTAAGTGAGCGAGCCCCATAAAATACTCATCCCAAGTTAGGACATCAGTTCTTTTAGACATTGCTTTTCTCCTTACTTATTAATATATACTTCATTTAGACGATAAAAGAGATTGTCGGCATAGCTGTCTAGACCGATCTTGCGATAGAGTTCAACTACCGCCATATCAGTTCCGCCGTATTTTGGCGAGATCTCTTGCACTGAATAGACCTTAAAAGTTAAGACAGCAAGTAAAACACATATGGCTGCAATAAAGAATTGTTTCTTCTGGAAAAATAGATAGTAGAAACAAATTCCGGCAATAAATCCTCCTAGGTGTGCGTATAAGTCGACGCCATTCATAAAACTGATCATGACATTTAAGATAATGACATAGATAAGATTATAGTTATTTTTGAGATTACCGCTCTTATAAGCGATCATGATATAGATCGCCATCAAGCCATATAAGCCACCGCTAATGCCAACCGATACCCCATTAGCGCCAAAAGCTAAAGAACATAATGAACCGGTAATAACACTGACAAATAGGGCGATGGCATATTTTAGAGATCCTAATTCCATTTCAAGGTAATAACCCAAATAATATAAAGAGATCATATTCATCGCAAGATGGACTAAAGAGCCATGCAAAAACCCTGAAGTCAATAGACGCCAAAACTGATATAGGCCAACCGTAAACATTTCGTAGTTTGCACCTAAAACAATTAAGGAATCGATATCTGAATCAGCTAGATTCATATTTAAATACATATCTATTAACATCATCACAAGGCAGATGATCATTGTCACGATCGTGACAACAGGATATTTTGTTTTGAGGTTGCGCTTTTGAACGCGAGCTTGTTTAGAATAGTTGCCGATCTCCTGCATGATCTCTCTGATTTCAAGATCTGGGTTGCTTACATCATGGACTACTCTTTTGATGCCAGGATAGATATCGCTAAGATCAAGACCAGAATAATAATCAGTTTCGATAGCACAGGAATCAAAGGCTTCTTTTTCCAAGACCTCATCACGATGGATATGAATATCTAAAAACCGTCCTTTGCGAATACCCAGTCTCTTCTTTAGACTATCGATTATTTCATCAAGACGTGCTTTTTCAAAAATTACTTGCTCGATCGAATTGGTCGTTAGACGGATCAGGGGATAATACTCATGACCCGGGTTAACTAACCACAGCTCATCTTGGCGCATATCCTTAAACTGCAAGGTCTTGTAGGAAAATTTCATCACGAAAAAAGACAGCAATTGATATAGTTTATAATTTTCGCTCATATTCGCTCCTTTTCTTTCTTAGGTACTCCAAAGCATTAAAACTAGGATCTAATGATAATAAATACGCTTGAAAATAAGCTGGGAGATCGCAAAAAAAGTGCATTCTTTCTTTGGTTTTGGGATGGATGAAACTCAAATAATAAGCATGTAAGAATTGCCCGGTATCGTCAAGCATCTTTCTTTTGGTATATTTATGATCGTTAAAAACCGGATGATTGATATATTTAAAATGAGCTCTAATTTGATGCGTGCGCCCCGTCTTTAACTCAATATCAACAAGACTTAAAGCATGATAGCGCTTGACTACCTTAAATAATGTCAAGGCAGGTTTAGCGTTTTGATCTGACACTGCCATCAATTGACGATTGTGTTTATCGCGGCCAATAGGCGCATCAATGACCCCTTCATCATTGGCTATCTCACCATAAACCAAGGCTATATAACGCCTAAAACAAGTCTTATCTTCTAATTGCTTGCTCAAAAAATGATGACTTTCATTATTTTTGGCGACCACCAAAAGACCCGAAGTATCCTTGTCAAGGCGATGAACGATGCCCGGACGCAATTCTCCGCCCACATCGCTTAGTTCTTTGAAATGGTACAGAAGAGCATTGACTAGTGTATTTTCATAGTTGCCAACAGCCGGATGAGTAACCATACCCTTAGGCTTGTTGATAACGATGAGATCATCATCTTCATAGACGATATTCAAAGGGATATCTTGTGCTTTGATATCTATATCTTCACTAGTCAATTGCTCATAAGTTATAAGATCGCCATCATTTAAAAGCATCCCTGCCTTAACTTTAATACCATTTAAAAGGATATGGCCTTCCTTGATCATCTTTTGGACTTGAGAGCGCGAGACAGCTAATAAATCAGCCATAAATACATCTAGACGCTCGTGATCAGTTTTTTGATATACTATTTTTTCCATGCCTTATTTCAAATATATAACAAATCAAAAAGAGCGCAACACCGACAGTTAAAAAAGTATCAGCTAAATTAAAGATCGGAAAATGATAAGAAAAGATGTCAAAAGACAAGAAATCGATGACATAACCCAAACGCAGTCGATCGATGTAATTGCCGATAGCACCGCCGATCATCAAAAGAAAAGATAATTGGTTATACCATTTTGTATGACGATCCTTATAAAGTAAATAAGCCAGCAGAATGATCGCAAAAGGGGTAACGATATAAAAGAGATTCAAAGCCCCTTCCAATAAAGAAAAACCCATACCTGTATTGCGAACATAAGTCAATTCAAAAAAACCTGGAATGATTTCAATGCTTAAATGAAGGCCGATGTTGGTAACGACCAAATATTTGCTAAATTGATCAAGCAAGATCAATACGAGGATTACCATCAAATAAGTGACAATTCTTTTAAACATATAGTAACATTCTATCACATTTTTAAATGAGCGATAGATCAATGTTTTCGTCAATTAGACCTTTAGCCAGATCTTCCTTAAACTGGTTTGTATATAACTCGTAGTAATAGGCCTTTTTCTTCATCAGTTCAATATGCGTCCCGTCTTCAACGATCTGCCCTTTTTTGATAACCAAGATCCGGTCTGCATTAACGATGGTCGAAAGACGATGGGCCACTACAAAACTTGTTTTGCCCTTCATGATGTTTTCGATCGCGTATTGAATGATCTTCTCGGTCTCGGTATCGATCGATGCCGTCGCCTCATCAAGGATAAAGATCCGAGGATTTGCCAAAACGGCCCTAGCAAATGAAATGAGCTGTTTTTGTCCAGTTGATAGACGTGATCCCCCCTCGCCCACATCAGTCAGATAACCTTTATCAAAACGCATGATAAAATCATGGGCATTGACGAGTTTGCAAGCCTCATAGACCTCTTCATCAGTGGCGTCCAAACGTCCAAAGCGCACATTGTCCATGATGGTACCACTAAAAAGATGCGGCGCTTGTAAGACATAGCCAAGTTTAGAATGTAACCAAGCGATCGAACGCTTGCGATAATCGACCCCATCGATGAGAATCTCACCTTTGACCGGTTCATAGAATCGACATATAAGGTTGACAATAGTCGATTTACCACTTCCAGTCTCTCCAACCAAGGCAATAGTCTGTCCAGCTTTAATATCGAGATTAAAATCTCTTAAAATCGGTTCTTCTTCAATATAGTGAAAGTCGACATGTTTAAAGCTGATATCACCCTTAATATCCTCATAATTCTCTTCTTTGGGCGCAAAGACGGTGCCGTATTTAGCGATGACTTCTGGGGTATCGGTTATCTTAACTTCCGAGTCAATTAAATAAACAACTCTCTCTCCCGAAGCTTGGGCTAATTGGAATTCAGACATTGTGTAGGCTATCACACGAATGGGCTCGTAGAATTGTTGAGCATATTGAATGAACATCATCAATGTCCCAAAACTGATAACACCGTATTTGGCCAGATCGCCTCCAACCCATATCAGCAAAGCCAGAGTAAAGGAAGAGATAAAATTGACTAGCGGGCGAAACTTGGCACCGACAACAGCAGCTTCGATCGAAACATGTCGCATTTCGCTTGTATCTTTCTTGAAATCTTCAAAATTCTGTTGTTCAAGGCTCAAAGTTTTTGTAGTTTTGGCACCGTTAATACCTTCACTAAAAGAGTTGGTGATCTTAGAATTAGCTTTGCGGACACCGCGATATGCTTTAAGGAGCTTCTTTTGCATAACAACAGACATAACCGCTAAAATTGGGACCACGATCAAAACGACCAAGGTCAACATGACATTGCTTCTAAGCATAATAAACATCGACATAAACATGACTGGAATACCCCATGCCATATCCATAAAGGACCAAGCGATGATCTCGGCCAGTCTTGAGATATCGCTGGTGATCCGCGCCATGAGCCAGCCGGTGGGTGTTGTATCATAAAACGAAAAAGACAGATCATTAAGTTTGCGGAAACAGAGTTCTCGCAAATGATAGCCAAAACCCATCTCGACCTTGCCGGCAGCTTTAAAATAAAAATAGTTGATGATCGAGACGGCAAAAATGATAAGAATATAAATCGCAATGAAAAGATAAAGCTCGCTGTTGTTAAAATCACCAGAGGCAAACTTATCAATACTGATTTGATTTAAAAGAGGCATTATAACATCGCCTAAGGCCGTCATAATAACAAGCACTAATAAAATGATCAGTTGTTTATAAAAGGGAGCGAAAAGTTGAAAGATCCGCTTCCAAACTTTTAAATTAAAATTGTCCTGACTAAAATCCTTTTCTTCAAAACGCGCCATATTATAGGACCTCGCTTTCTTTTAAACGATTCTGTAGGTCATTGATACGCTTATAAAGACCTTCTTTACTGACAAGCTCGTCATGTGAGCCGCTTTGAGTAATTTTTCCGTGTTCAATAATGTAGATAAGATCGCAATCCTTAGCGCTATTGACCCGTTGAGTTATGATGATCTTCGTTTTTTGACCCATATTGCCAAGAGCCAGACGGATCTTAGCGTCGGTTTGCGTATCGACCGCACTCAAAGAATCATCAAAAATCAAGATGGGCGTATCTTTAACTAGCGTTCTAGCTATCGCTACCCTTTGTTTCTGACCGCCAGATAAAGTAACACCCTTTTCACCAACGATCGTATCATAGCCCTCTTCAAATTCATTTATGACATCATGCACTGCAGCAACTTTCGCTGCTTCAAAGATCTCGTTATTGTCAGCCTCGGGCTTAACGAGTTTTAAATTGTCCATGATCGATCGTGAAAATAAGAAGGGCTCCTGTAAGATCAGACCGATATGTTTTCTTAAATATGCTTTATTGATATCTTTGATATCATGTCCATTAATCGTAATATAACCACTGGTCGGTTCATATAAGCGTACTAAAAGATGGATCAAAGATGATTTGCCCGAGCCCGTCGGACCTAAAAGTGCGATCGTCGCATCTTTTTTGATGGTCATATTGATATTGTGCAAGACTTCAGCATGGTCGTCATCGTAGGCAAAACAGACGTCATGAAAGACAATATCGCCTGCCAGATCCGGCTTAGCACCAGAAATCAGATCTTCACGCGGTTCGTTGATAATGTCTACTAAACGCTTAAGCGAAACCGTGACTTTAGAAAAATCCGTCATGATTCGGCCAAGCTGACGAATGGGGTATAAAATCATCGATTGATAAGAAACAAAGATGATAAAATTACCAATGCTGAGATCACCTGCCTGGATAGCGAATATCCCTGCAACAACCACGCTTAAGATCCCTAAAAGACAGATCATATAACTCGATGACCAGTATGAACCTAACGATAAGATCATTTTATAGGTAACATCAGAATAATTTTTAGATCGCTGCAAAAACCGATCGACCTCATAGCGTTCACGGTTAAAAGCCTTGACGACCCTGATCCCCGAAAGCGATTCCTGCACTAAGGTCGAAAGCTCGGCTTCAGCCTCATCGGAAATAAGGAATTGTTTTTGTACCTTCTTGAAAAAGAAATACGAATACAAAAAGATAATCGGCATCGAGATCGTCGCAATTAAAGCCAAACGAGCGTTGATCGAATATAGGATCACTAGGGCGATAGTTGCGGTTGCCAGGATATAAAAGATCTCTGCTAATTGCCCTGCAAAGAAACGCCGCACCATATCCACGTCGGTTGTACATTTTTGGATGAGCTCCCCGGTCTTGGTGCGAACATGATAGCTGTAAGGCAAGGTCTCGATATGTTCATAAAGATCGTTACGCATATTTTCTACTAAACGCTCTGAGACAATTCCTTGCGTCTTTTGTCGATATGACATCAATAAGGCTACCAAAATATATATGATAACGATCAAAAGGGCTGCCTTCCAAAGATCATTATATAGACTTTGCCAGCCTCCCAAGATTTTATCGATCACAAGATAGATTCCACCTTCAACTTCTTGTCTTGAAATAACATGGTCTATAACATAGCTTAAGACAAGATTAGCCAAGAGGTTGATTCCAGCATAGCTGATGGTTGCTAATAGTAATGTAAGTAATTTAAATTTATATTTTCCTAAATGTTTATTTATAAAACTAATTCTAGTCATGCGCATGGCCTTTATATTCTTCTAAAGCCTTGGCAATTTGATCGGGACAGGATGTATTTTTAGCACCGCAGCATACACCCTTGAAATCTTCCAGAATATCTTCGATTTTCATCCCAGCGATAATCCGCGAAATTCCAAGCAAATTGCCAGGACATCCTCCTTCTATTTTGACACTTTTAACAATGTCGTCTTCTATATCAAAAACATATTTACGTGAACAGACGCCTTTGGGTATATATTCGTAGACCATCAATCCTCTTCCCCTTCCGATTCGTTAAATTCATCGATCTTATCGAATAATTCGCGATTGACAAGCACCAGGAGCTCATCATCTTTGTTAAGCGGAATATTGGGATCAGGCGTCACTTCTAACTGTCCGTCTTGTCCTCCCTTACGGATGGCGATGACATTCATGCCGATCCTTTGTCTTAACTCAAGCTGCTGCAAATTTTTGCCGATCCACTTAACAGGAACATTGATATCAATGATCGAATGTTCATTATCGATATCAAGTACATCGATAAAAGTAGATGACAATAATGCCTTAGCCGTCCTAAGACCAGTTTGTTTTTCGGGTAAGATGACCCAATCGGCTCCAATTTTGGTCAAAATCTGGGCATATTTCTTATTCTTGGCTTTAGCCATAATTTTAGGTACACCGAGATCTTTAAGATTTAGCACAGCCATTAAGGCTTCTTCCAAATGCGAACCGGTCGCGACAATCGCTACATCGGCATCACCGACTCCAGCAGCCTCTAATTGTTCCTTATCCATGAAATCTAAACAGATAGCGTTAGAGACAAACTCCGAGATCCTTTCAACACAGGACATTTCCTTATCGATAGCGATGACATCCTGATGGAAGCGACTAAGCTCTTTAGCAAGTGTCGATCCAAAGATTCCAAGACCTAATACGGCAAAAGTACGTTTTTGTTTCATTTTCATTACCCCACTATAATTTCTGCATTTGGATATTTAAGCTGGACGTCTTTTCTTTTTTTGCGTCCAAGAGCATAAGCGATCGTGATCGGCCCCACCCGGCCAATAAACATTAAGGATATAATAACACATTTACCAATAAAACTTAAACTTGGTGTGATGCCGACTGTTAAACCAACCGTGCCGATCGCACTGGCGATTTCAAATAAGATATCTAAGGCATCAAAATTCTCTGTGCATAACATGATAAGCCATGCGATCAACACCGCAAATAAATAACCGGAAAAGATCAAAAATGCACTGATAAAATTAGATTTAGGAATGTGCCTTTTAAAGGTCTGCATCTCACTTCGATTCTTGATTTGAGTGATGACCATCAGACACAAAAGGAAGAAGGTCGTCGTTTTAATACCGCCGGCAGTTCCTCCTGGCGAGCCACCGATCAACATATAGATGATCATAATAAGTCTTGTGATACGGTAAATAATGGTAATATCAACCGTAAAGAATCCCGCTGTCCTTAAAGTTGTCGATTGGAAAAAGGCATTCATAACCTTGGATGGTAAACTAAGACCAGCAAGGGAATTGTTATACTCAATTATAAATATTAGGATCGTGCCTGAGATCAAAAGGGCAAAAGTTACAAACAAAACAATGCGGGCGTGCATTCCAAATTTCAAATGAAGCTGTTTCAATTTTTTGCGAAAGTTATAAAGAATGCCCAGATTGTGTTTAATATCAAACCAGACTGTAAAGCCCAGACCGCCAAAGATGATCAAAAAAGCAACCGTCAAGACGACGATGGGATTATTTTGAAACGGTAGAAGAGATAAAGGGCCAATATTGTCAATACCGGCATTGCAAAAAGCTGAGATCGAAATAAAAATGCTGTACCAGATCCCGTTTGCTAAGCCATATTGAGGAATAAATACGATCATCAAAAGCAAACTGCCGATCCCTTCAAAAAAGACCGTAAAACGGATAATGCCTTTAATAAAAGATGAAATATCGCTAAAGTCCATTTTTGATAGAGCATCTTTCATCAATGACCGTTCTTTGAGATCGAGCTTATTATGCAAGAATAACAAAATGACCGAGATGATGGTCATCAAGCCCAAACCTCCAAGCTGGATCAAGGCCAGGATCACAAGTTGGCCAAATAAAGTATATTGATCAGCCACTACGGTCGTGACAAGACCTGTAACGCAAGTAGAGGTCGTCGCCATAAAGAGATGGTCGATCAAAGGAATGTTATAGTTGTTAGAAATCGGTAAAGCCAAGAGTAAAGTTCCACTCAAAATTAAAAAAGCGAAACTCATGACAAGAATCGTCGTTGGCTTAAAATGTGCAAAGAGAAATTTTCGCATATTCATCCCCCTCTAGCACTATTATAATTAGCTTATTTCTTAAATCAACAAGATTCTTGAAATCGTATCTTTCCAAACTAAATTCCGGTTCTAGATCGCGAAAGTGCATTTTACTTTGATAATGGTCTTTTTAATTATTTTTATTGTTATTATTTAGATAGATGTGTGTTCTTGATTATTGAAGGGAGTTATGTATATGAATGTTAAGGGCGGAACACACTTAGATCTAAATGATCGGATCAAGATCCAAGCCGAACTTGAAAAAGGCAGTATGCTTAAAGTCATTGCAGCTATTATAAATGCCGATGAAAGGACGATAGCCAAAGAGATCAAGAAAAGAAGGATTAAATTTAATAATCACCGCTTCTTTTCTTTGTCTTCTAATAATCGTACTAATAACTGTAAGAAGATAAGTCGCTTCCCTTATGTCTGTAATGCATGTAAGAAGCGCAAAAGATGTAATGAGGGATACTTCTTTGAATATAAAGCCAAAGAAGCCCAAATCAATTATGAGACGATCTTAAAAGAGACAAGAGAAGGAATTGATATGACCTTAAGCGATAAATGCCGTGTTGATGTCATATTGAAGGAAGGACTTGATAAGGGACAATCGATCGCCCATATCTACCATTCCAATAAAGACCTCATACCTTGTAGTGAATCAACACTTTATAGGCTTATTAATAACGGTAATACGATTGCCCAAAGGATCGATACCAGAAGACAGGTAAAGCTAAAGCCCAGATGCAAAAGAAAAGATAAGAATAAAAGAGATCTTGGGCTCTTTAATAACAGGACCTATGGCGACTTCTTGGTCCATATCTTGAAACACTCACCTTTTTATCTTGTGGAGTATGATACGGTAGTCGATGATTCTAATGGAGCTCACAAGACCTTGCTTACCATTCATTTTGTAAGTCTTCATTTTATGATCATCAGGCTGCTAGATAAAAAAGAAGCTAGCGAAATAGCCAAGCAATTTGTATATCTTAGAAGACGATTGAGTGATGACCTATATGCCAGAATGTTTGGCTTAGGATTGACTGATCGTGGGAGTGAATTCTTTTGTGTCGATGCCATTGGAGGGGTAATTGATGATCATAAAAGATTAGCGCACTTATTCTTTTGTGACTCTTACTCTTCGTATCAAAAGGGTGCTTTAGAAGAGAACCATACTCTTTTAAGGTATATCCTTCCCAAAGGTACATCATTTAATGATCTCGATCAGAATAAATGCGATCTTATCGCCAGCCATATCAACTCTTATTATCGAAAGTCGATCAATAATACGCCATATAACTTATTTGTCGCTCATTTCTCAAATAAGATAGCTGATATATTAGGTATTCAAAAGATCGAAGCCAATGATGTCTATTTAAAGCCAGCGCTATTAAATAAGATCAAATAAAAAAACAGATACCACAAGCACCATAGGAATCTGTTTTAAAAGAGAACACACATCTAAGACCACACACTCAATTTACTTTGAAAAACGGAATTAAGCTTCTGCTTTTCATAATGCCTTAGATCTGTATTACAAGAAAATAGTATCATCAATA
>CALVCF010000022.1 GCA_944325935.1 uncultured Erysipelotrichaceae bacterium
TTATACTACTATGACTTATCTAATAGAATGGGAATTAGATATCTTTTAGAAAAAAATAGTCACCTTATATCCCCATAGCTAAAACAAGGGGCTTTACGGTGAAGAATGGTAATAATTAGGCGCTTAGGCGCCTTTTCTTTATGCTAGAATATAGTTATGAACAAAGATGAAACTAGACAGAATTATTTAGAGGCAATTCTCATCATATCAAAGAAGAATCCTCATGTCCGGGCGATCAATATCGCGGAATACCTTTCATTTTCAAGAGCCAGTGTCTCGGTGGCCTTAAAACATTTCAAAGATGATGGCTATTTGGATATTATCGATAATGTCATCTATTTGACACCTAAGGGCAAAGCGGAAGCCGAAAAAATCTACGAGCGTCATGAAGTGATCGCTCAAGTCCTCATGCATCTTGGAGTCGATGAAAAAATAGCTTATCGCGATTCTTGCATGATTGAACACGATCTATCGGATGAAAGCTTTGCAGCTATCAAAAAGCATATCCAAGAACACAAAGATTAAGTGTTATAATCTTGTTAGGAGGAAAAGAACGCAAATGAAAAACAATCCTTTAAAGCGCCTTGTCAGTGTTCAAAAAGAAGGACAAGCCATCGGTATCTACTCAGCTTGTAGTGCCAACCGTTTCGTCATCGAGGCCGTCATTAAAAAAGCCAAGAGCGATCATTCTTGTGCCTTGATCGAAAGTACTGCCAATCAGTGCGACCAATTCGGTGGGTATACAGGCATGACCCCAGAAGATTTTAAGAATTATGTCTATGAGGTTGCACGGAAATATGATTTTGACCTAGATCGCCTTTTCTTAGGCGGTGACCACTTAGGCCCATTGACTTTTGCTGCAGAAAATGAAGAAGAAGCCATGCAGAAAGCTGAAGATCTGATCAGAGCTTATGTTGCTGCCGGTTTTACGAAAATCCATATCGACACCAGCATGAAGGTTGCATCAGATGATCCCAATACCCGTCTTAGCGATGAGACAATTGCCAAACGTGGAGTCCGCCTTGCAAAAGTCGCTGAAGAAACCTATCAAGAACTTTTGAAAAAAGATCCTGAGGCAACCGAACCTATTTACATCGTCGGTAGTGAAGTACCGATTCCCGGCGGTTCCCAAGCCGCTGTCGATAATGGGGTCGAGGTAACGAAGGTCGCTGACTTTAAGAATACAGTCGCCACTTTTGAAAAAGCCTTCAAAGAGGCTGGTTTGGAAGAGGCATATAAGCGTGTTATCGCCTTTGTCGTGCAACCAGGCGTCGAAGAAAAAGATGCTGGTTGTACAGAATATGATCGCGCTAAAGCCAAAGAGCTCATGGAAGCAATTAAAGAATATCCCAATATCGTCTATGAAGGTCATTCGACCGATTATCAAACCAAGATTAAATTAAGACAGCTTGTCGAAGATGGGGTAGCGATCTTAAAAGTAGGTCCAGGTCTTTCTTTTGCTGCTAGAGAGGCATTATTTGCCTTAAGTTTTGCGGAAGATGAATATTATGGCGGTACCGATGTCAAACTATCGCACTTCAAGGAAGTATTGGAAGAAGAAATGCTTAAAAATGATAAGAACTGGAAAAAGCACTATCATGGTAACGACCATGAATTATTTATCAAACGCAAGTATTCTTTCAGCGATCGCTCACGCTACTATATGAGTAACGAAAGAGTCGAACAGGCGATCGAAGTGCTCATGACCAATTTCAAGAATGGTGTTCCTCTTAATCTGCTAAGCCAGTTCATGCCAATACAATACACCAAGGTACGCGAGGGAAGTTTAGCTAATAATCCGCTCGATTTGATCTTAGATCGTGTCATGAATACGATCGATGAGTACTTATACGCAACACATCAAAAAGAATTATTCTAAAGGTGGCTCATCCACCTTTTTCTTAACAAAAAAATGCAGTTTTATTGCTGCAACTTTATTTTGATCAGTCTAAGCGCATATAGTATTTTATATCAAACCAGCCTGATCAAGATAACAATAAGCGTCAAGGCACTAAATTTTATGAGTTAGATGAGGATCACGCTATAATTTTGTGTATTTTATCTTATTTTGATCCCATTTTGTAGTAAAATGAACTTGGGAGTGAGTATTACTGTTATCGGAATACGCGTGCTGATCAATATATTATTCTAGTAATAGTTTAAGCCACTCCTTTTTTTATGTCATTACAAAAAAGAATCCAGCTTGATCGCGTTTAACTCCGTTTCCATTTTCGTTTCGAGAAGCTTAAAGGCTATAAGGATTTTACATACGGCTTGCGCTTGCTTGCTACAAAACCCATCTTCCTTCACACATTCAGCGATGTCGGTCGAGCTAGAAGTCCATTTATAGATATCAAAGAGGCTGATCTTGTCAAGGGGTCTTTTTAAAATATATCCCCCACTTCTGCCCCTAAAACCTTCGACGATTTTTAAATAATTAAGCTGTTTCAAAATTGCAGCTGTTCTTCTTTCGGGCAAAGCCATTTCTTTAGATATTTCTTAGCTTGTGGCAGCGCGATCCATCCTGCCAAGATACAACAGAATACGAATCGCATAATCGCTGCTACGATTAAAAGCCATCTTTATCTCCTCGTCTTAAAATCGATTGATCTTTTTATTATTGTTGCTTGTTATATGGATCAAGGGGTGAAATATTATTCATGTCTGCTTTTGACTAGTCTGCTTCTATTGATTGTTTATGTGTTTGAATATATGTAGAATGCAGGGGATAAGCGATCATAGTCAATTTTGCTGCAGAAATTCTGGAAATCTACTTTACGTACTTAGCTAGAGCTAGAAAACGAAAGTTAATGTATGAAAGGATAAAGGAAGCTATTTGTAATCCCAGAATAGATATGGCATTAATACTGACTAAGGTCGATCTTTACTCTAAAGACTAGTCAAGGCAAATAGAGCTAAATATCTAGTATCTATTTCACCCCTAAATCGGCCGAAAAAGCGATCTTATCTAGACCTAAAAGATCCTTGATATCAATTAAACAAAATAAGGCGGAAAACCAGCAAAGGCCAGCACAAAATAAAAGTAATTATGCTTCTTTTAAAAGTAATTCTTAGATGATTTTTCAAACTATCAATATATTTAGCGCTCGTAGCTTGAAAAGACATCTACTGGATCGCGATCACACCCTCATGTTAACATGTTAGGCCCTAAATGCAAGTTGTTTTCAAGAAAAATACAGCAAAAAGCATGCGAAATAGACCCAAATGTGAAAATTATTCATTCTATGGATAGTAATCCTTTTTTCTAATTTAATCTAAGCTATTTCAACAATATTGAAATGTGAGATGATCTTTGTTAAATTGTGAATAGAAGAAATGACTTATGTTGAAGGACATTGGGGTGAAAGTATTAAGACACAATATCCTAATTGGAATCTCAGCATTCGCCAAAATACGGAATACAGGTTTATTTAAATGACTTTAATACCTACCTCAGGTCCTAAGTCAAAGAAGTCTTGTCTTTAAAGCTAGACTTCTTTTTATATCTTGCGATACTAACTTTAACCTTTTTAAAACATGCTGATCATAATCGCCACAATAAATCGGATAATGGTAGGTAGTGAAAAGCCAAATAAAATTGGCGATGAAATTATGGAAGCGGCTAAGATTTCCTAATTCAACAACATCATAAGTATATAAACTTACAAATATACCTACATCTGTATTAAATACATTTGGAGGCCAACTAAGGGAGATATGTGAACCGATGAAAGATAAGCTTTCATACCTTCACCCCGGAGTTGGTATAAATTACGGAAGGTCCAAATATGAGAAGAGCTTATGTGCAGGCCTTTGACCTAAGATAAGAGGCATCAATCAAAACCCCTCTTATCTATCTTCTTTGCTTAGTTTTAGATACTGACGCTAATTATACAACGCCCTGCCTTGATTACTTATCTCCCAAGGCAAAAATTAATATGATGATCGACTTCAAATATCAAACTTTGTTCTAAATAGGTAAGCTACGTAAGGATTACATCAATAGTACTTCATAAATATTCACATTTCAAAGAACATTAAACAAACTGCAATTATTATTCAAGTCATCCAAGACCAAACACATCTGTGGCAAGCCACTTTCGTCTTCCTTAAGTTATTACTAACCTTTTACAGCACAACCAGCATAGCTGGTATCATCTACGCTTTCATACTAACACAATTAATCTAAAAAGCAATCGAAATCCAAAAAAGGCATAAAAAAAGGACTAATTATTACATAGCCCTATTTTTAGCGTTCTTTTTAAACTTTTCGCTCAGCTCTTTATCGAGCATCGTCATGTGTTTTTCTGCTAGATCTAAATACTCTTTTGCTTTTGCATCGTCACCCTTGTTTTTATACATGAGTGAAATAAGATATTCATTGGGCCCGCGATAAGTTTCTTCCACATCGTCTAATTCATCGATCATTTCATCAAGGTACTTATAACCGTTTAGGATATAAGTATCGTAAAGACGATCTGTCTCGCGTTTGATCTGCGCATTATCTAAAGTCTGAACTAAATCATAGAATTCTTTGGCCTTAGGTTTATAATCTAGGGCAATGTAGTAATTAAAGCCCTTTATATAAACTTCTTGTTTCTGTTTTTTATTAAGGCGATGTTTGACGATATGCTCAAACATTTGATCGGTATTACGGCGGTCTTCAGCCAAAATATAGCGATTCAATTTAATATAATCGATATTAAACGGTGGAAAGAAAAATTTGACCTTAGACGACTTGATCAATTCATCAAATCGGTGATAGTCCTGGTTTTGAAGACAAGTAACCAGTTCATTATAAGTTTTCTTCTTTAAGATATTCATCACGATCGAAGATCCTAGCGCGATGACAATACAAATAGCTATTAAAATGTATGATTCTTGGCTCATATCAAATCTCCCTTACTTTATCAATTATACTAAAAAACGTCCTCAAATTAAAGAGGACGTTTTATGAAGTTCAAGAGAAATCTTAATATGTTTTTTATTAGATTAAGCGTGCCATGGAACTGGTACTAAAGCATTGTATGCACCGTTTGCCCAGATACCAAAGATACAACCAACGATACCGATTACAAGTAATAAGCAGATCGTCTTGATTGGAGTCCAGCCCTTCTTAGCTAATAAGTAGTAGCACATTAAGGTCATTGCTAATGGAACGACACCGGGTAGGATCTTGTCTAATTGAGCTTGGACGTTAGTAGTTAAACCAACAGCTTCGCCGCCTTCTTGACCTAAGGTTGTAGAAGCGTCAGAAGCGAATTCCATGCCGAATTGAACACCAGTACCCATGTTGTAGATAAGAGCACCGACGACGAAGATACCCATCATGCTAGCAGCATGTGTGAATTCCTTAGCATTCTTGGTTAATGAAGTGATTGCAGCTGTACCCATTCCATAAGACCAGTACATTAACCAGAAACGTAATGCCATTTGAACACCAAAGGCTAATACGAAGTAAAGGATTGGTCCTAAGATGTTGCCGTCTTGAGCTAAACCAGCTGTAACACCAGCTACGATAGGCATGAAGGTGTACCAGAATAAAGCATCACCGATACCGCCTAAAGGAGCAGCGATTGAAATTCTTACTGAACGAATCGTTTGAATTGGAGACTTATTTTGTTCCATTGAAAGGACAACACCCATAACGAAGGTTACTAAGTAAGGGTGAGTGTTGAGGAAGTCCATATTGTGCGTCATTGATGCAGCTAAGTCATCTTTGTTTGTATGGATCTTCTCAAGTCCTGGTAAAATACCCCATAACCAACCAGCAGATTGCATTCTTTCATAGTTGAAGCAAGCTTGTAGTTGGAGTGAACGCCATACCATCTTGTTAAGAGTTTTCTTATCAAGTGGAGCGGCAGGAGTCAAATCCTTATAATTTTCAGGTAATACGTAATTAGATGCCATCGCTCATTCCTCCTACATTTGATCCTGCTGAGTTCTTAAGTTTAACACTGCTCATGTAATCGTAGACAGCAATTGCTACACCGATGAAAGCAACGTAAATTAAGGTAGCGCTTGAAACGCTAGAAGCACCGAAGATAGCTGCGCAAGCGAAGCCTGCAAGCAAGATGCCCCATAGATCGCCAGCCATCATGATCTTCATTAAGATACCGAAACCGACGAAACGTAACATTGTACCAGAAACGCTCAAACCAGCTGTTAACCAAGAGAATTGAGTTGATAAGTTCTTCATTGGTTCAGATAAAGCTTGACCGCCGTAGAAGCAGACGATAGCGATAACAGTGAATAGAGTACCTAAGATCGCCATATGAATGTTCAATACATTAGTGATACCTTTAGGATTAGCGTTGTGAGCAGCTTCATCAGCTTTGTCCATAAGACCAGAAGCAACTGTGAAGACTAATGTTACAACGTATTGACCGAATAAGGCGAATACTAATGATGGAGCAACCGCAGTTTCGATATCTAGACCAGTCTTGATGACTAGAACACAAGCTACGACTGAGAACATAACGAAGTTTGGAGGCTGAGCACCACCAACTGGCATTTGGCCAATGGCGATAATTTCAACTTCACCACCGATAACCAAGCCTGCTTTAAGATCACCAAGAATAGCACCGATGATCGTACAAGCGATGATTGGGCGGTATAAAACTTCGGTTAGTGAGAATTGGTCAATTGCAAACACGAAGGTTGCAACTGCTAATAACACTACTTGAAGAATTTCCATTGTGTTTAAATTTCCCTTCTAAAATAATAATGAGATTTGAAGATCCTTAAGCAAATAGTTTGCTTACATCTTCTCTTGCAATATCAGGTACGCGTTGGATAAATAATTCAACACCTAATTCTTGCAAGCGTTTAAATGCTGCTACATCAGCGTCGTCAACTGCTACTGTCGTTGCAACTTGACGTTTGCCTTCCGCCATGTGCATGTTTCCAATGTTGACAGACTTAATTGGAACACCACCTTCTACCAGACGTAAGACATCCTGGGGATTCTCACAAATGATAGCAATGTGTTGTGACGGAGACGCCTTCCCGATGATTTCACAAGTCTTTTGGATCGTGAAAAAACGAGTTTGCGCATAAGCTGGTGCGGCCATGTTCATCAAGCCTTGGCGGAATTCATCCTTAGCAACTGCATCATTTGCAACTAATAATAAATTTGCGCCGACAACACCACACCACTGAGTAGCGACCTGACCATGAATCAAACGATTGTCGATTCTGGTAAGAACAATATCAGGCATTATTCTCTCTCCCTTCTTTTATGAAACAAGTCGGGCTTGCTTCTAGATAAATAATAGCACTAAAACTATATAGATATCTTTACACTTTTTATTTTTCTATTTGTACAAATTAATAATTATGTGATGGATATAATTTGATTATACCCTTTATTTAAGCCATTTTTTGTTATTTGTACATAAAGCTATCACATAATTATAAGCGTTTTCACACAATCTTATTTCTATTGCCTATTTCAAAACTACCATTCAACTTGATCTGCATAACTTTTTTAGGCTCGCGCTTAAAAAGTGAAGACGGTAAATATCTGTATAGTATTAAAAAGACAAATTATCTATCAAAGCCGATCACACCCCCTACATCGCGATCATCAGACAGAATATTTGCACTTTTTAGTTATTTTGTTGTACTATATAGTAAATAAAGGAAGAAATATATGTACCAAAAAACGACGAATATCGCTTTCAAAGAATATGGATTGACCTTTAGTGATATTGGCTCAAAATACCTGCATAAAGAAAATACCATTATCAAAGATATCGACAACAAACAAGTCGACCATTTATTTTTAGCCAGCAAAGAATTATATATTAAGGTCCTTAAAGGTATTGTCTTGCTGTTGGTTACCAAAGATCGCAATGTACAGCCCGAAAGATTTGTCATCCATCAGATCGTCAATCTCAAAAAGGGCGTCTATTATGGTTTTGTTGCCATATCAGATGATGCCAAGATCGAAATGGCAAGCCCCTATAGCTATAACGACAAGCTATATCCGATCACACATCCCTATACATACCGCCGTATTACCCCCTCTTTAAAGATCAAGGAGATCTACAGCTATTATTATGTCGTTCGGAGCACCAATTACACCTTCTATGGTGAAACACATGATTTTTGGGAACTCACCATCGTCTCTTACGGCCAATTGAAGACAAAGGTCGACGACAAAGAATTCATCCTGAATGAAAACGACATTCTGTTATACGCTCCCGGCCAATTCCACGACCAATCTACAGATGATGAGCATGTCTGCTCCTACATTACAGTCATTTTCGCGATGGATCTGGCAAATGGCGAACATTTAAAAAACCGCATCTTTAAAAGCGGACGCGAGATTCGCAATTATGTCGAAGACTTCGTCAAATACTCATCCAGAGACATTCCCTATAATGACGACTTGCTTTTGGCTGATCTTGAAAAAATCATTATTTATCTCTTGCGCAGCGACTATGTCAAAGATCTGCCGCTGTCATCGACTCCCATGCAGCAAAAATACGATAGTGAACTGCTCGATGGCATCATCAACTATATTAATGAAAACATCTATAGCCCCATCACGATCGAAGAGCTATGCGAAAAGTTTTCGATCTCGCGTTCAACTTTGCAGATCCTTTTCAACAATAACCTCGAAGTCGCCCCAAAACAGTATATCAGCGATCTAAAACTCTCTAAAGCCAAACAGCTCATCAAGGAGAGCTCCCACACCATTTCCGAGATCGCAACGATTTGCGGCTTTGGCTCTATCCATTATTTTTCCCGTAAATTTAAATCGACCTTTGGGATCACCCCGACTGACTATGCCAAATCCTTCAGTAAATAATAATATAAAAAGCCGCCGATCGGCGGCTAATAATTAACTTGATTAGATGCCCTCACCAGCATCGGGATCAGGTGCGCTTTGAACTTTTAAAGTAAATTCGACTACTTGATCTTTGCCGGTATTTAAAGCCATCGAGACTAAGCTATCGACATCTTCGATCATTGTTCTAGCCATTGCAATCTCGCATAGCATTGGCAGGTTTGTACCACCTAAAACATGTACGTTTTGATATTCTAGTGCTACAGTAGCTGCTGTCTTGAAGGGTGAACCACCCGGCAGGTCTGAGAAGACGATGATGCCGTTTGCATCCTTCAAAGTTTCAAAGGCCGTTCTCAATTTCTTTTCAAGCTCATCAGTCGAGTCACTTTGTTCAAAATCAACAGCGACATATTCTTTTTGGGGACCTGCAATCAGGTCGAGCGAACTAGTTAGGCCTGTTGCAAAATGGCCATGTCCGGTAACGATAATTCCTAACATATGATTCTCCTATCTTTTCTTATATGGATAAATGATAACACCCTTGACAACACGGTTTACTTCACCGCTCGGGCAGGGATTATCAGGGGTAATGCCCATGCTTAGCGACTTATGGATCGCCAGCGTCTGAGCGACAGTGATATATTCAAGACCTAAGAAGACATTATCAAGTTTCATGTCATTATTGAAGCTGATGTAGTAATCAACCAAGCTTTCGATCTTTTCGTCACGGTTTGAGGCGACTGCCAGGATCTTATTGCCCTTTCTTTCTAAAGACATTTCATGGATGATGTCATATTCATATTGTCTTGTATATTCATCATCGCTCAAGTATACGACAGTCAAAGTCTCGGGATTGATGACCGACTTTGGACCATGGCGGAAGCCCATGGGTGAATCGAAGTTCGTATCAATAATACCCTTAGTAAGTTCGCAAAGTTTCAGACCGCTTTCTTGCGCTACGCCCTTGTTGGTGTTAGAGCCCAAATAGACGATACGCTTAAAGTCAAAATCATCAACGATCTTTGTAACTTCTGTATAGCGTTCATTTAAAAGATTCTCTGTCTTAGCGGCAATCTCTTTGACCATCTTCTCCATTTCATCTAGATGATCTAAGTTGAATGATAAGATAGTCGCAAGATACATATTAGAGAAAGACGATGTCATGGCAAAGCTCTGGTCATGCGTCTCGGGAGTCAAATTGATGGCATAGCAATTATCCTTGCCTTCAGCAAATTTAGATAAAGCACCCTCGTGGTTGCAAGTGACAAACAGATGATGGATGTTTGAACAAACTTCATTTGCACATTCAACTGCTGCGACACTTTCTGGCGAATTGCCGCTACGTCCAAAAGAAACCATCAAAGTCGGCTTAGTCTTAGAAAGATAATTCTGCGGGCAAGCGACGATATCGGTCGTGCCATAAGACTTTGTCTTATAGTCAGTTAAGCGATTGAGGTATGAAAAAATTGCATTCCCCACAAATTCACTGGTACCAGCACCCGTTAAGATGATGTCGTAATCGTCGCAAGAAGTAACTTTTGCGATCAATGCACCAATGGCATCTTTTTCTCTTTTAACTTGTTCAAGCGTCTTGAGCCAAGTAGCTGGTTGTTGATGGATTTCACGCGAAGTCCAGTAAGCTGTAAGGTCTTGCCAAGTCTTTTCATCTTTTCCGAAAACCATAGTATTCCTCCTTATTTCCTGTCCCTATTATTACCCAAATGATTGAATAAATAAATATGTCTACTAATAATTGCAAATATTTAATTAATTAATGATATAATCTCTATTGCGAGGTGAATTAAATGGCTAAAGCTAACAATCGAATCCAGGGTCATAACATCTTCTATGACAAACATGGACGCCCTATTTTATATGTAAAAAGATTAAAACGCGGTTATCGCATCAGCGCTGAACTTGAAAAACAATATCGGATCTTGAGTTCCCGCGCCGTCATTGCGTTCATCGTATTTATCTTTCTCTACATCTTATTTAAGATCAATCTTTGGATTTCAATTCCGATCTCGATCGCTGCTTATATCTATCTTGAATGGCGCTATCGCAAAATGTTAGAGAGCTGTACGATCATCGAAAACTATGAACCAGACCCCTCTCAGATCAAATCGATCGATGATGGCAAAGATTCTGAGATGATCTTAAAAGGAGTGCTCTATCTGGCTCTTGGAATTCTGCTGGTCGTTAATGCCTTTGTGACACCAGATATTAAAAACGATGCCGCAATGATGACGATCTCGATCTGTGTAGCAGTAGTTGCCTGCTTCTTTGGCTTGCGCTACTTCTTCTATGTCATTAAAAGACATATGAAATAAAGGTTCGTGTGAACCTTTTTCTTTTCTATAAGATATCGACGCGCCCCTTATATTTCTGAGCGATCTTGGCATTGTGCTCATCGCCCTCATCGAGATTGCCGCTCATCCAGATATCGGGTTTTATGCCCTCGTTTGCTAAGATCTCAATGACTTCGCCGATCATCCCGACCAAGATCGACATGGTTACGATCGTTGATGGTGAACAGAATTTTTCTTTTAAGGCAGGATGCTCTAATACAGCATCTCCTTTGATGCCGCAGACATCGACGACAATATCTGAAACATCTTTTAATAACTTGCCTGAAGAATGACGTGAAGTGACCTTAGAAGAATAGTCCAGTGACGTAAAAGCAATCGTCTTCATGCCTCTTTCTTTTGCAGCTAGAGCCATATCGATCCCGGCTGGGTTGCGGCCAGAGACCGACACCACCAGCATCACGTCCTGACTTTTAGGCTCCATCATATCCAAGACCGTCTTGGCAAAGCCCTCATGGCGTTCCATTAGCTGTGATAGACGGTGGTTGGGATAGATGCCATAGTGGGGCAGCATAATGGCATTGACAGCGCCTAGGCCACCTGTTCTAAAACATAACTCCTCCCCAAACATTTGCGAATGTCCACAACCAAAGACATGCAGGATACCATCATTTTTGATCGACTCTGCAATCACCCGTGCCGCTTCATCTAAGACATCTTCTTGTCTTAGCGCCTTTTCTATCTGTTCTTGACAGACCTTTGCAAATTCATGATAGCGTTTCATAATATTAACTCCTCGCCTTTTTTATACCACGAATCAGCTTCAAGTAAAATATCAAATATACAAAGCGTCTTTAAGAATATTCATGAAACGATGAAATAGATTTCATTTCATAAAAATATAGAACTTTTTTGATCTTATTCCATCTTTCTATTGCCTTTTTCATGGAAAACTACTAGAATCAAGACATACAAAGACAAAGAAGAGAAGAGTAGTCATTATCTGGATCTTAAGAGAGTCTTCGTCGGGTGCAAGAAGATGTGAAAGAAATGATGAAGATGGTCTTGGAGTCACGTACCGAAAGCTCAGCTTAGGCTACGTCGGGTTCGCCCGTTAAAGCGATAGAGTATGCTGGTACTCGAAGAGGTAATGATCGCAAGGTCATTATGAATTAAGGTGGTAACACGATTAACACTCGTCCTTAAGGGGACGAGTTTTTTGTTTATAGGGGGTGAAAAAAATGATCGAGATCAAAGACGTGTCAAAGACCTTTCGTACCAAAGAAGCAAGTGTCAAGGCTTTAAAACACTGCTCGCTTAAAATAGAAGACGGAGAGATCTTCGGGATCATCGGCCATTCTGGAGCAGGTAAAAGCACGCTTCTTCGCATCATCAATCAACTAGAAAGGCAGGATGAAGGAGAGGTATTGATAAATAAAGAAAATATGGCCAATCTTTCCAAAAAAGAATTATTGGAAAAAAGAAGAAAGATCGGTATGATCTTCCAGCACTTCAACTTATTGTCTTCTAAAACGGTATATCAAAATATCGCCCTGCCTTTAAAGATCGCCAAGGTCGATCCCAAGATCCAAGAGGCTAAGGTCAAAGAGCTCATTGCTTTAGTTGGACTAAATGGCAAAGAAAACGCCTATCCCGCTAAGCTAAGCGGTGGTCAGAAACAAAGGGTCGGGATCGCAAGAGCCCTGGCTAACGACCCTGAAATCTTGCTTTGTGATGAAGCGACCAGCGCTCTTGACCCCAAGACCAGTGAAACGATCTTGGATCTATTAAGAGACATCAACCAAAAACTAGGCATTACGATCGTCCTGATCACCCATCAAATGGAAGTTGTCCAAAAAATATGCCAGCGGATTGCCTTTATGGTAGAAGGAGAGATCGTCGAAACAGGATTGACCGAGGAGCTCTTCGCACACCCTAAAGACAGCCGGACTAAACAGTTTTTATTAACATCGATCAGAGAGATCGAAAAGACTTCAAAAGATCTCAAAAAACTATATCCCGATGGGCAATTATTGCGGCTGGTCTTTGATGATCAAAACAGCGATCAACCCATACTTGCCAAGATCATTAGACAAAGCGAACTGCCCCTAAGCATTGTAAACGCTCATCTTGTCCCAAGCCTAAAAGGAACGATTGGCTCAATGTATGTGCATGTCGCCAAGATCGACGATCATAAGCTGCAGGAATTATTGTCCTTATTTGATTCTTATCATGTGAAAGCGGAGGTGATATAATGGCGATCTTTGATAGTTATGAATCCTTGCAGATATTAGAAGCACTCGGGGAAACCTTGTATATGACTGGTGTCTCGCTCTTATTTGCAGTAATAATCGGGATCATCATGGGCATCATTTTGTTTATCACCCAAGATAAGGGGCTATATCCCAATAAGATCATCCATACGATCTTAGATTGGCTCATCAATATCCTAAGGGCCATCCCCTTTATCATCCTGCTGATCTTAGTGATGCCGCTTGCCAAGATCTTGACCGGTTCGATCCTGGGCGCCAGCGCCGCCTTGCCCTCGCTTATCTTGTCCAGCGCTCCCTTTTATGCCCGCATGAGTATGATTGCCTTAAATGAGGTTGATAAGGGTGTCATCGAAGCCGCAAAAGCCATGGGCGCCAATAATATAACGATCATCTTTAAGTTCTTATTGCCCGAGGCAAAAAGCGCGCTGGTCTCAGGAATTGCCCTAATGGCGATCTCGCTTATCGGCTATACGGCCATGGCTGGAGCGATCGGCGCCGGCGGTCTGGGCGATCTGGCCTACACCTATGGGTTTACAAGACAAAACTATCTTATCTTGTATCTAGCTACAGCCCTTGTCGTCGTCATCGTCTTTATTATCCAATTTATTGGTGATTATCTTGTAAAAAGAATTGATAAACGTTAAAAAGGAAGGAAAAAATCATGAAAAAATTACTTACATCATTACTGGTCATTCTAACTGTCTTCAGCATCAGCGCTTGCTCAAACAGCAGCGAAGAAGAAGATAATACCATTAAGGTATCTGCGACTCCCTCGCCCCATGCCGAGATCTTGGAAGAAGCTAAAGCGATCTTGGAAGAAGAATATGGTTATGAATTACAGATCGAGGTCCTTACAGACTACTACGTCTTTAACCGCGCCTTAGAAGACGGGGAAGTTGACGCCAACTACTTTCAACACTTGCCATTTTTGAATAACGATATTGAAGAATATGGCTACGATATCACTAATGCCGGAGCCATCCATATCGAACCCTTCGGTTTCTTCTCTAAGACGCTTGCAGATATCGATGAATTAAAGGAAAACGATACCATTATTATCTCAAATTCGATCTCTGATCATGGACGTATCCTCAGCATCTTGGATGATGCCGGAATTATTGTTTTAGATCCTGAAGTCGAGGCGATCAATGCCACAGTCAGCGACATTATCGATAATCCTTTAAATCTTACTTTCACTGAGATCAAGCCCGAGCTTTTGGCCAGCGCCTATGAAAATGAAGAGGGAGCCTTAGTAGCGATCAATGGCAACTATGCCTTGCAAGCCGGCTTAAATCCAGTCGAGGATGCCTTGCTTTTGGAAGATGTCTCAAGCGATAATCCTTACGTCAATGTCATTGCTTGTAAAACAGAGGATAAGGACTCCGCTAAGATCAAAGCCTTAGTCGAAGTCTTGAAAAGCGATGCGATCAAAGAATTCATCAATGAAAAATATCAGGGATCGGTTATCGTTGTAGAATGAGGTCAATAAGCCTCATTTTTTATAATTTCTTTTGATCGATCAAGATCAGGGTATCCCCTTTTTTAATACGTGTCTGACCGCTAGGGATGATCGACTCCCCGGCGCGTTCGATCAAAACGATCAGACTGTTGTCCTTAAGTTTTAGCTCATTGACACATTTATTTAAAAAGCGATGATTTTGATCGATCACCAGTTCTACTAATTTAAAATTATCACGATTCTCAAATTCGTGAGCTGCCATAATCAAAAGGTCGTCTCCCTTGATTTGGGTATCGCCGCTTGGTATGACGATCTTTTTATCGCGTATGATCATCGTAATTAAAAGATCGTTAAAATTAATGGCTTCTTTGACCTTTTTATTACACCAGAAATGATCCTTGTTGATGCGCATCTTGATAAAACTGATATCAGACTCGTCGCTGTAATCATTAAAGGTCTTGTGGATGTCGTTATCTTTATCGATCATCTGACTTATTCTTGCGATATAGGGCAAAAGGGTCCCCTGGATAGCGATCGATAAAAGCGTAATACAGAATATCAGATTAAAGATATTAAAGCTTAGCTCAATTTCACTTAAAAAAACCGTGATCGAAAAGACGATACTGGCAGCTCCTCTCAAGCCGGCGCTTGATACGGTCAGGATCTGTTTAAAACTCGTCTTAAAAAAGCTAAGGATCAGCGAGACGACTAAAGGTCTGACGACCAGAGTCAAAACGATCATGATAAATAAAGCAAACACAAAGACATCCGTTAACTCATGCGGTGTTACCAATAAGCCCAGCAGGAAAAAGATCAAAACTTGAGCAATATCACTCAAGGAATTAAAGAAATGGGCGAGATACGCCTTGTCTTTAAGTTTGCTGTTGCCGATCAAGATTCCGCATAAATAAATGGCTAAATAGGCATTGCCGCCGATCAGATTTGTAAAGGCATAACAGACAAAGGCAAAACCAAAAAGCAAGACCGAACGATTCTCCTTGGTGTTTATATATTCGCGATTTAAAATATAGACCAAGCCTTTGTATGATAGATAACCTGGCAGCAGTCCTAGCCCGATCTGTTTGACCAAGAGCCAAACTATATTGATATCTTCGCCTTTCATCAAAGAAAGAGCTAAAATAACTAAAGTATAGGCAATGGGATCGTTAGAACCCGATTCCAGCTCTAAAAGCGAGTCGGTATGGTATTTTAATGAGAGGTTTTGATTCTTCAAGATATTAAAGACGCTGGCTGCATCGGTCGAGGCAATAAGCGAAGCGATCAAAAGAGCCTCAACAAAGTTTAAATGCAAGAAAAAAGCGATGATCAAAGCCAGCAAAAAAGCTGTAAAGATCGTCCCAAAAGCTGATAAAACGATTGCGCTTTTTAAAACGGGGCGCGCAGCCTTTAAGTTGGTATTAAAACCGCCGTAAAACATGATAAAGACTAATGCTACCGAACAGATCGTCTCACTGAAGACATAATCATTAAAGGCGATCCCGATAATGCCGTCTTCACCAAAAAACATCCCCAAGAACAAGAAAAACAGAAGACTTGGTACATTAAACTTTTCTAACAGTGGATTAAAGACGAGACATGTGATGATCACGATGCCGAATAACATTAATTCTAAGCTCATAGGAACTCCTAATTCATATTTTAACATAATATGCAATTACTAGCGATTTGCATACGGGAGTTCGACAGTTAAAAATACATGAATGTTTAGAAAGTGGCTTAGTGCCGCTTTTTTTGTGTCAAGTTTTTGATTCTTTTTGTTGTATGGATGTTGTATGGCGTTGTACATTATGGTATAATGT
>CALVCF010000023.1 GCA_944325935.1 uncultured Erysipelotrichaceae bacterium
CGATTCGTCCTCATTCGACCATCGGTATGCTGGCGCCTGTCAACTATGAAAAGCAGTTACTCGGGGTTTCCTGAGGGACTGCCTATAATGCTTGAACCTTCAGGTCCAAATTTCGCGCCCCACCCCATCTTTTAAGTGTTGCAGAATGGAAGAGATGCTTATGATTGTGAATGAACGCTCAAGGTAGCGCAACGATATCAAAATCTGTTCTTAATAAAAATTGTTGTCGTTACAGATATAAATCTCAGTCTCCATACTTTGTAATTTAAGAATTATTGCAAAAGGAATGTTTTAAAGATATAGAATATGTTATCAAATTAGATGATGACGTCTTTCCGTTGACATTGATCTGGATGGACAGCCTTTATGATAGCTACGAAACGTCTACAGAAAAATATGGTGACGACTTAGCCTACGTTACAAGTCTTGTAAATAATAACTCCTAGAGTTTCAAAAAGTGATCGAAATCATTGGATTTGAAGAAGAAGTTCTATGATAATCTCGCGAGGGAACAATTTGTTGGTTTGAGTCCAAATGATCCGTACTGGCCATTTCGAGTTATGCCTAAAGACAAAGTTTTTACAGGAGGTGGCGGGACTATTTGTAGATATCATTGTATTGTAAGATGACTGCATAAAAATCGAAATTAAACCCAGACAGATATATTTCATCCACAAGAGGGTTGGGTAATGAGGCGCTAAAATCAAAGGAAAGGTATTCAGTTAACTGTTTATTTTTTTTTAGAAAAAAATATGGATTGAAATTGAGTCTGCCCATCGATGAGGCTGATGACGTACTGTTGTTGCTAAAATACTGTATTCACAATAAAAAGACGGCGGTGGTAAATCTTGAACTTCATATGGAGCATTTTTTTCTATGCTCAAAGAGAAGAAGTTAAGGAGCTACTTCCTCTTGTCAGAGATTATTATGCACATATATGTAATTTGCGATTTCCTATTTCACTAAATAATGATCAAATTGGTGAGATAGAGGGGCGATTAAGATTTATTTAGGAGCGGATTAGAAAATAATTAATGATAGCTATTCAAGCTGGTGATAGAGGTGCCGAGATGGGAAGTCGATTGGATTTATTGATGAGCAAATTTATTCAAACAAAGCGGCTATTCAAAAAACATATAAATATAGATTTGAACGAGATTGGGTAAAAAATGTATTGCCGCCAGGATCCTTTATTTATAGATTCTGAGCCAGCGGTTTATCACTTGTTTTAAGATCATAAGAAGTCTTCTATGTGCAATATTCGCTAGTTCTGTGTAAGTATGTACATGAAAAGGCGCAACTGTTCATAATTTAGTAAATACTCTTTATAAAGTTCTGAAGTGAAGCAATGCAAGAAGCAAATACGTCGGTATAAAACAGAAAGACCTGATAGACCATTGGGTGTGAAAGTTCCGTACAGTAAAGATTAAGACTCCGTTTGCTTACTTAAAAGGAAAAAAATTTTCATGTATGCTATTTTTGAAAGAACAGCTTGGCTGGATTGGGTGAGATGTTTTGCAGTTTTCTGTATAGTTTTTTGTCATGCTACTGAGACAGTCTATCAGTTAAACTTAGAAGGATGGAATCAGGCTGGAAATATAAGCCGATACGTTAGGACGGTATGTTTTACTGTCGGCAGATTAGGGGTTCCTCTGTTCTTGTTTTTGTCTGGATACTTGCTGCTGTCTAGACACAAGTGTGGAAATTTGAAAGAAATAATTGATTTTATTAAAACAAAATGGGTTCCATTGTTTGCTTGTTATGAAATATGGGTGATTATTTATAATCTCTTTCTCTATATGTGCTATGGAAAGGATATTAATATCTTGACTTTGTTCAGAGAGCTCGCTTTGATGCAGCTTCCTCCTTTTGCGCATCTATGGTATATGCCGATGATATTGGGAATTTATTTGTTTTTGCCGTTTATTTCATTTGTTAGGGAGATGTTGGGGGATAGGGTTTTATTGACAATATTTGTATTTTCTCTTTTTTCAAATGTTTTAGGTCGATATTTTTTACTTGATCTGAGCTTTTTGGGCTCTTGCTATGTTACCTATGTGTTGTGGGGAGGGGTATTTAAGTTCATAATAGAACCTGGTTTCGAAAGAAGAAGGAATTTGTATGTAACTATCTCTACAATTTTGTTTTCTATTTCTTTCGTATATGTCGTTTTGAAGCAAATGCACTTGTATGAGGCTGGTGTTGTGTTTAATGTGTGGTATAACGAGCCAGGTTTGATTATGGGTGCTTTGATGTTACCGAGTTTGTTTATAAGTTTTTGCAAAAAAAATAATAAGATTACTAAGGAAATTTCTATTGCAGGATTTGCGATCTACCTGATGCATAATCTATTCTTGGTAACAGTATGTAAATACGTAGCTCCTTTTCCGTTGCCGCGTCTATTTACAACTTTGTTGCTTTGTGGAGCCTCGCTGATTTTATCTTTTTTAATGTATAAGCTTATTAAAGTGTTTAATTTAAAGAGGCTTACTTATTTGTTGTTCTTGTCTAAATAACCCGTGAAGTATGGTCATCGTTGCGGAATTTTGAATCTCAAAACAAATACGACTATAAGCCATATATCAAAAGGAGGGTTCAGAAT
>CALVCF010000024.1 GCA_944325935.1 uncultured Erysipelotrichaceae bacterium
TATAGCCTTCGGGCAAACGCTTGATAAAGCCATGGGCATTGGCGAGCTTGGCTGCAGCGATACATTCTTCATCGGTAGCGTCAAGCTTGCCATAGCGGATATTATCCATAACGGTGCCCGAGAATAAATGTGTATCTTGTAAGACCATGCCTAAAGAGTGGCGCAGATCATCTTTTTTGATCTTATTGATATTGATGCCATCATAGCGGATCTTGCCATCATCAATATCATAGAAGCGATTGATAAGGTTGGTGATCGTAGTCTTGCCCGCACCGGTCGAGCCGACAAAGGCGATCTTTTGACCAGGCGTGGCATAGAGCTTGATATTGTGCAAAACCATCTTCTCTGGTACATAACCAAAGTCGACATCATCAAAGACTACATCGCCTTCTAATCGCTTATAAGTAATCGTACCATCGGCCTTATGGGGATGCTTCCAAGCCCATTCGCCCGTTCGGTGGTCAGCTTCAGTAATATTGCCATCTTTATCTATATTGGCATTGACTAGTGTTACATAACCATTGTCAACTTCCGGTTCTTCGTCCATTAGTTTAAAGACACGGTTCGCTCCAGCCATGGCCATGACAACAGAGTTGACCTGCATACTGATCTGCGAGATCGGCTGCGTAGCGTTACGATTTAAATTCATAAAGCTGACAAGCGTCCCTAGTGTTAAAGAGCTGAAACCGCTCAAGACTAGGAAAGCTCCTACTATAGCACATAAGACATAAGATATATTGCCGATATTGGCATTGACTGGCATGGTGATATTCGAGTAGGTATGAGCCTTTTCCATCGCTTCGCGCAGATCTTCGTTCAAGGATCTGAAGCCTTCAAGGTTCTTATCTTCATGACAGAAGACCTTGACGACCTTTTGTCCTTCCATCATCTCTTCAATATAACCGTTGACCTTACCAAGCATAGCTTGTTGTTTGCCAAAGTAGATCGCTGATCTTGTCATGATCTTGGACGATACAAAGATCATGACTCCGACCATTGCCAAGGTCAAAATTGTCAAGGGAAGGTCCAGGATGATCATCGATGTTAAGGTAAAGATGATCGTAACCGAAGAAGAGATCAATTGGGGGATACTTTGCGAAATAAGTTGTCTTAAAGTATCGACATCATTGGTATAGACCGACATGATATCCCCATGGGCATGTGTATCAAAATAACGTATGGGCAGCGTCTCCATATGTTCAAAGATCTCATCACGGATATCGCGCATACTGCCTTGAGTGACAAAAGCCATGATGATATTGAAACTAAATGAGAAGACGATGCCTAAAGCATAGATCGCCGCCATGCGCAGCAAGGCCATCAAAAGCGGTGTAAAATCAGGATCAGCCATCTTGGTCAAAGGCAGGATATAATCATCGATCAACGATTGCAAGAAAAGGGTCCCAGCCAGAGTACATGCAGCCTGTCCCAAGATACAAAACACGACGACAATACAATGGATCTTGTAGCGTCTAAAGACAATGCTCATAGCTCTTTTGAGCGTCTTAAAAAGTTCTTTAAAGTCGACCGTTCTCAGATCGACGCTTCCTCTTCTTGGTGGCATTAGTCTTCACCTCCCTCGTCGAAGTCGCCGCCGCCGCTGGTCTGGGCTTCATAGATCTCGGCGTAGATCGCATTTGTTTTTAAGAGATTGTCATGCTTATCGAAGCCGACGACCTTGCCTTCATCCAAAACAATGATGCGGTCGGCTTCCATGACGCTATTGACCCTTTGCGCAATAATAATTTTGGTCGTGCCAGGAATATATTCCTTCAAGGCTTTTCTGATACGGGCATCGGTCGCTGTATCGACGGCGCTGGTAGAATCATCCAAGATCAAGATCTTAGGATGCTTTAAAAGAGCACGGGCAATACATAATCTCTGTTTCTGACCACCAGAAACATTGGTGCCGCCCTGTTCGATCCAGGTGTTATATCCATCGGGGAATTTAGCGATAAATTCGCTGGCTCCGGCCGCCTCGCAAGCCTTCTGGCATTCTTCTAAGCTGGCGTCTTCCTTGCCCCATCTGAGGTTATCTAAGATCGTCCCGGAAAATAAGACGTTCTTTTGCAAGACAACAGCTACTTCGTTTCTTAACAGTTCCATATCATAATCTCTGACATCGACACCGCCCACTTTAACACAACCGCTATCGACATCATAAAGTCTTGAGATCAGGTTGACCAAAGAAGACTTACCGCTACCGGTACCGCCAATAATACCGATTGTCTCGCCACTTTTAATATGCAGATCGATATCCTTTAATACTAGTTCGCCACTACCGTGTTTATAGGCAAAGTCGACATGGTCAAAGTCGATCTGTCCATCTTTTACCTCCATCACTGGATCATCTGGTGAATGGATATCCGGTTTTTCATTGATGACTTCAGCAATACGGCGCATCGAAGCCACAGACATCGACATCATGACAAAGATCATCGAGACCATCATCAAAGACATCAGGATACTCATGACATAACTGAACATCGAAGTAAGCTCACCGGTCGTAAGATTGCCGATAACGATATGCTTGGCACCGAGCCATGATAAAGACAGCATCGATCCATATACCGCCAGCATCATCACCGGGTTATTGAAAGCTAAGATCTTCTCGGCCTTCACGAACATCTTATAGATATTCCCAGAAGCCTGATGAAATTTCGAAGTCTCATACTTCTCGCGCACATACGCCTTAACAACACGTATAGCTGAAACATTTTCCTGCACGCTTTCGTTAAGATCGTCATACTTTTCAAAGACCGCGTTAAAGATCTTGGTCGCGCTTGTCAAAATGATCGTTAAGGCAATCGCCAAGAAGATCATGGCGACCACAAAGATCATACTGAGACTTGGGGAAATGATGACGCACATGACGATCGAGCAGATCATCATTAGCGGTGCTCGGACTACGATCCTCAAGCACATTTGGAAAGCCATCTGGACATTGGTGATATCGGTCGTCATACGTGTGACAAGACCGGCAGTAGAAAACTTATCGATATTGGAAAACGAAAAAGTTTGGACGTTGGCGAAGATCGCATCACGGACATTAGCGGCAAAACCTGTGGAAGCACTAGCGGCAAATTTGCCAGCCAAAAAACCAAAGGTCAGGCTAAGGAAGGCGGCGAGGATCATCAAGGCCCCATAAAACAACACCTGTCCCATATCGCCACTTTGGATACCCTTATCAATGATCTGCGCCATGATAAAGGGGATCGTGATCTCCATAAGGACTTCCAGTGCAGTAAAGATCGGGGTAATAAGCGTTACTTTTTTATACTGTTTTACTTGTTTGATCAGTGTTTTGATCGTTTGCACCTAATACACTCCTTTCCATAAAAAATAAAATCACTGCCCTTATAAAAAGTCAGCTCATACGATAGTTTAAGGACTTTTTCTTAAAAAGTGAAGTAAAAAAATGTTATTATTAATAAGTATTATTAATTAGTATTAGTAAAGGAAATATTAAATATGAACACCTTTCAATTATCTTGTTTTCTATCGGTAGCCGATAACCTCTCTTTTGCCAGAGCGGCTGAAGAATTGCACGTCACCCAGCCCGCCATCACCATGCAGATCAAAAGTTTGGAAAAAGAGCTCGGAGTCAAGCTTTTTAAGCGTACCACAAGGACCGTCAAGCTCACCCCCGAAGGTTTTATCTTTCAAAACGACGCCAAGCGCATCATCGATCTTTCTAACAAGGCCGTCCAGCAATTCGCCGATCCCAAGATCAATTTAATCCAGACCTTTAATTTAGGCGTGACCTCCCATCTTGTCTTAAGACATCTCTCACCGCTTTTAAACGACCTTAAAAAAAGGGTCGCCAGCTCTCACCCCCTCATCAGCGTAAATGCCTTTCGAAGGCTTTACCGCGATCTTGAAAGCGATGACCTCGATGCCTTGTTGAGCTTTAAGGAAAGTGCACCCAAAAATGACTATCTGACCTATGAAGAGATCGCTAAAGCGGAAATTTCTTTAGTTATATCAAAAGAAAAACCGCTAAGCCAGAAAGAAGACCTAGCGCTTGAGGATCTACAAAATGAAAAGGTCGTCATATACGATCCCAGCCATGTCATGTTAGATGTTACGCATACGCACTCGGAGTTCCTCGACACCAGAAGAGTGAGTGATATTTTCATCTGCCCTTCTGAAGAGACGATCCTGACGCTTGTTATTGCGGGCTATGGCTTTTCGATCCTCCCAGATATCTTTATTAGAGATAACCCTAAGATCGTCTTTAAAAAAATCAAAGGGCTAAAAGCTCTCTCCTATGGTGTCTATTATAAAAAGACAAACTCTAACGCCAGCTTAAAAGAATTGCTTAAAATAATAAGAGATTTTGATCACTCAAAGTCATAGCCATCTAAGATCTCTAAGATCCCCCTTATAAGCATCATCTCATATTCCTTATCTTCATAATAAGACAATTCTAAATATAGGCTTTGAAGATCTCTAAACATCGCACCCATATCTATTTCATCATCTTCGGATCTGATAATCCTATATTCTTTTAAAAGCGCAAAGTAACTATCGCTTAACACTTCTTTTACTTTCATAATATACCTAAATGCTCCAATAAGATCCTAAGGCCGATAAGTATCAAAACCACCCCACCGAAGATCTCAGCCGCCGACTTATAGCGCAAGCCAAAAAGATGTCCGATATATACGCCCATTAAAGAGATCATAAAGGTCACAAGGCCGATGATCAAAATAGCCAAAAGGATATTGACCTTTAAAAACGCAAAGGTCACACCAATAGCCATGGCATCGATCGAAGTGGCTAGGGCCAATAAAAAGACTGCCATAAAGAAATTCTTTTCTTTGACCTCTTCTTCTTTCTCAAAAGCTTCCTTTATCAGATTGATTCCTAAAAGCACAAGGAGGATAAAGGCGATCCAATGGTCGATATTAGTGATATAAGAGGCAAAAGTTCCAGCGACCACATAGCCGATAAAGGGCATAAGGGCCTGAAACGCTCCAAACATAAGCGCAATGAATAAGGCTTTTTTAAGATCGATCTTCGCCATGCCAAGTCCCTGGCAGATCGCTGCGGCAAAGGCGTCCATCGCCAAAGCGATGCCCACCAATAATAATTCAACTATTCCCATATTCCCAAATGTTCCTCTTTGGCCAGATCCTGGGTCTTAAAAAGCTCATCAGTATATTTATAGTCGTCATATAAATAGGTGACTTCCGCTAAGCCCTCGCGCACCAATGTTTCTTGAAGAAGCTCTCCATCGACAAAGACCCACACGAGCCGGCGGTCATAGTCATCAGTCCTATCGGCATTGGGGTCACTTTCAAGCTCGATTTTATCGGCCTCTTTTAAAAGCGCACAAGTCATCTCGCTGGCTTCCTTGCCCCAGGGCTCGATCTTTTTGGTATATTCGGGCGCATCGATCGCTAAAAAGCGCGTCTTAAAACTTTCGCCGTCTACCTCAAACCACGCCGTATCACCATCGACACAGCGGTCGAGATGCACCTCATCTTTATTATCCGGCAATAAAAACCAAATGCCGATCAATACTACAAACACTATCAAAGCAGCTGTTTTTTTAAACTTCTGATTCATCGCTATCTCCTCTTTGATCTTGTCTATCATAACAGAATTCACTCTTTGGCACATCTTTTTTTATTCATCGCACCCTTTTTCAAAAAGCCTTTGTTTAAGCGCCTTTTTTCAGGCAACTACATTTTTCTAAGGGAATATTTCATGATTTATCACACTTTTCTAGGGGAAAAAGAAAGCGGTGGTCTTAAGTAGCTTAAAATCATCACCTGATACCTTCCTCTTTAACACCGTAGTACATTTTTCTAAGGGGAAATAAAAGGATATATCTCTATATCCTTAATAACAGGCGATATTGGAATCCGTGCGTGACTCACAGCCTGCGACATAGACCCCGTTATCTAAACGCAAGATGATCTGGCCACGTCCAAACGAGACCCTGTCTTTGGCATAAGTTATCTTGTGGCCGCGCTTTTTTAATTCTTCGACGATCTTCTTATCAAAGTCCGGCTCCACAATAAACTGATCTTCCTTTACCCATTGCCAGCGTGGGGCATCAAGAGCCATCTGTGGATTCATATGAAAGTCAATGAGATTCATGACGACCTGTAAATGACCCTGGGGTTGCATATAGCCTCCCATCACGCCAAAGGGGCCGATGGGCTTATCTCCTTCCATCAAAAAGCCCGGAATGATCGTATGATAGGTCTTTTTAAGAGGTCTTAAAAAGTTGTAGTGATGCTCATCAAGTGAAAAGTCGGCACCCCTGTTTTGCATCGCGACGCCATAGCCTTCAATGACGATGCCGCTGCCAAAGCCCATGTAGTTGCTTTGGATATAAGAGACCATATTGCCCTCTTTATCAGCGGTACATAAATATACTGTGCCACTTTTAGGAGGTTCGATGTGGCTATAGATCCCAGCTTGATCTTTGATCTTTTCGGCCATCATCTTGGCATATTCATCACTTAATAGATCATGGTAGTCAATGCCCATGTAGCGCGGATCGCTTACATAGTGCATGGCATTAGCGAAAGCTAGTTTGATCGCTTCAAACTGATGATGGAAAGTATTCTCATCGCGCGATTGAAAGTTAGATCCCTTTAAGGCGTTTAAGGCCATGAGGGCAACGATCCCTTGGCCATTGGGTGGGATCTCATAGACATCATAGCCATGATACTTTACACTGATCGGCTCGACCCACGACACTTCATAATTCTTTAAATCATCAAGACTGAAATAGCCGCCGTCTCTTGTGCTTTGTCTAAGGATCGCCTCAGCGATCTCACCTTTATAAAAGGCCTCGCCCTTCGTCTTAGCGATAAGATCGAGGGTCTTGGCATGATCTTTTAAATAGATCATCTCGCCAAACTTATAGGGCTCGCCATCTTTGGTAAAGACCTTAAACCACTCTTTAAATTTGGAGTCGTCCTTAAACTCTTCCTTAAAGCGCTTGGTGGACGCCAAAAACATCTTCCCTAACATCGGCGATAGGGGATAACCGTCATAAGCATACCTGATCGCTGGGGCCAGACACTCTTCTAAGCTTAACTTTCCAAAGCGCTTTGAAAGTTCGCACCACGCTTTAGGGGCCCCGGGCACTGTGATCGGGGTCCAGCCATGTTTTGGCATCGTGTCATGATTTTTTAAGACCTCTTTAGCGCTGATCTTAGAAGGGGCATAACCGCTAGCGTTTAAACCATAGAGCTTATCTTTGACATAAACTAGCGCAAAGGCATCTGAGCCGATCCCATTGGCCGTTGGCTCCACGACCGTCAAGGCCGCTGCTGTAGCGATGGCCGCATCGATCGCATTGCCACCTTTTTTAAGGATCTCAAGACCTGCTGCACTGGCTAAATTAGAACCGGTCGCCACAACCCCCTCACGGGCGGTAATGCAGTATCTGTTTGATGGATAATCCTGTTTTAGTTCATCGAAACGCATTATTTTTTCTCCCCATATAAATGACAAGCCACAAAGTGATCTTTTTCGGCTTCAATATATTTTGGACGTATTTTAGTACATATGTCCATACATTTTTGACAGCGGGTATGAAAAGGACAACCTTTAGGCGGGTGGATCGCACTTGGAACCTCGCCTTCTAAGATCTTTTCTTGACCTTTGCGATCTTTTAATAGCGTCAGTCTTGGCACTGATTCTAAAAGGCTTTCCGTATAGGGATGCAGGCGTTTTTTAAAGAGCTCTTTAGCTGGTGCAAGCTCGCACACATGTCCAAGATACATGACCATGATGCGGTCGCAAAAGTGTTTGACGACCCCTAGATCATGGGTGATGAAAAAATAAGTCATGTGTTTTTCTTTAATGAGCTCATCTAAAAGTTCTAATATCTGAGCCTGGACCGAGACATCGAGGGCCGATACAGCCTCGTCTAAGACTATGAAGCTTGGATCTAGAGCAATGGCTCTGGCGATCCCGACTCTTTGTTTCTGGCCGCCGGATAAAGAATGAGGATAAGAATAGTAGTGTTCTCTTTTTAAGCCAACTTTTTCTAGAAGCTGCATGGTCTTTTCCTTGCGTACTTTATGAGGCATCTTGGTATTGATCTTAAAAGTTTCTTCGATCGCTTTGCCAACCGCTTCCCGCGGGTCTAAAGAGGCCGCTGGATCTTGGAAGATCATCTGCATATCCTTGCGGATCGAACGCATCTCAGATCTTGTGAGCTTGCTTAAGTTGATGCCGGTCTCATAATTCGCATCGAGCTTTCGGCGATATGTTTCATCTTGGCAGCGCTCCGTAATATCTAAAACATTCTTATCGCGATAGCTGAAGGCTTCTTTGCGATAAGCCATCTCATTTTCACGATGCTTAAGGATCTCTTTTTCTAGTGCATCGATCTCACCTGACAACTTTTGGCTTTCACTAATAAGAGCGTCGACATCAAGATTATTGATGCTTTTTTTGATCTTTAAGTAATCATCTAATTGGAACTTTTCAATATCACTCTTATCTTCTTTGGTCTCAAGCGCTTTGATCTTATCATCGATCGTTTCAGACTCATGGAGCTTTAGTTCGATCTCATGGCAGCGGTCGCGCAGCGCATTACACTTAATCAAAAGATCATGGGCCATTTTGATCTCATCTTCAGCCTTAAAAAAGAGCTCAGTCACCTTATCGAGGTCACCGCTTAAGATCAAAGAGCCTACGATCCTAGAACCTTCTCTTAAAGAGCGCGAGGCATTTTTCTTATATTCTTTAGAGGTATAGCGCGCTTTGTCGATCTCTTTAGAAAGCTTGTCGTAAAGGCGGGCGTCATTCGCGCTGATCTCAATGTCAAGTTCATCGCGCTTAGCGTTTAGATCTTTGACCTTTTGATCGTATTTCAAGCTTTTCTGATAGAGCTCTTTGGCCTTTGTTTGATAATCTTTTAACTTACCGATCTCTTTTTGCAGATAGCGCGGATTGATCTCTTGGATCGACTTGCCGAAATAGACACACGAACCCGAGGTCTGGCTATGAAGTTGTAAAATCAGACGTCCCAGCGTCGACTTCCCACAGCCCGATTCGCCAACGACCCCGAATTTCTCTCCTTCATAGATCATAAAGGTCGCATCTTCAACGGCCTTTAATTTGGTATTTTTAGCGACATCGAAATATTTTTTGAGCTTTCGTGCCTTGATCAGGACCTTTCTTTCACTCATCGTTTTTCCTCCTTCGCCAAATGGCAGGCCACAAAATGCCCCTTTTCGGCCTCAATCATTTCCGGCGCCTCTTTTGTACATAACGGACACTCCCTAGATAAGGGGCAGCGCGGATTAAAGCGGCATCCTGGTATTTCCTCGGTAATATTGGGGAAGGTACCAGGGATCGGTTTGATCTCAAATTCATCAAGATCGACATTGGGCACAGCCTTCATAAGGCCGATGGTATAGGGGTGGAGCGGATTTTTAAAGATCTGCTCGGTCGTCCCCTCTTCCACTTTTCTTCCCGCATATAAGACAACGACGCGATCGGCGATCTCGGCCACTACCCCAAGGTCATGTGTGATAAAAAGGATCCCGGCATTCATGTCTTTTTTTAAGTCATTTAAAAGCGTTAAGACCTGCTTTTGGATGGTGACATCAAGTGCCGTTGTGGGCTCATCGGCGATCAAAAGATCCGGCTGGGCCGAAAGGACCATAGCGATCAAGACCCTTTGTCTAAGTCCGCCACTTAACTCAAAGGGATATTGTCTTAAGCGCTCCTTGGGGTTGGCGATCCCGACTTTTTTTAAGTATTCTAAAGCCAAGTCAGTGGCCTCTTTTTTCTTTAGGCCTCTATGTAACATAATGTTCTCTTTAAGTTGTGAGCCGATCGTCAAAAGGGGGTTTAAGGCGGTCATCGGTTCTTGAAAGATCATACCCATCTTCTTGCCACGATATTGGCGGACTTCCTTTTTGGGAAGCTTTAATAGATCCTGGCCGTCCAAGATGATCGACCCGCTTTGGATCTTCCCGTTTTTGGGCAAAAGCTGCATGATGCACAAAGTCGTCACACTCTTCCCGCACCCCGATTCGCCGACTACACAAACGGTCTCGTTGCGCTTGATGCTGAAGGAAATATCGTGTAAGACCTCATAATCCTTCTTTTGGATCGTAAAGGTCGCATATAGATTTTTTACTTCCAGAACTTTTTCCATAGGTACCCCCTTTTTCTTAGGTTTTATTCACTGGCTAGCTGAACATCAAAGATATTGTATTGTCCGGCAGCGTCTAAGATGACGTTATCAAACTTCTTGGAATTGTAGATATAGATCGAATTTTGGCTGTAGGTCGGTGTGGTGATCGCGTCGCCTTGGATCTTTTCGACCGCCTTAAGCATCGCTTCTTCACGTTCTTTTAGATCGGTGGTCATGACCGACTCTTCCACTAAGGCATCAAATTCGGCATTGTTATATTTGACACGCTTGCCGTTGGCAGTTGAGAAATTTGGCTCTAACATCTGCTGACCATCACCAGTAACGTTAGCCCAAGAGAAGAGGCTCATATCAAGTTTTTTATCTTCCCGGGCATTATTTAAATAAGAGGCCCACTCTTCTTGAACGATCTCGACATTCAAACCGACCTTGGCGAGTTCCGATTGGATATAGACCGCCATATCCTGATGAGCTTTAGTGGTCGAAGTGTATAGGGTGATGGTCTCACCTTCCCAGCCATTATCTTCAACGATCTTTTTGGCATCTTCAAAATCATACTTATAGCCGGCATCTTCCATCGCTTCTGTATATCCCACTAAAGTTGGGCCGACGATCGATTGCGAACGCGAGGCGATATCGCCTAACATCGTATCGATATAAGTATCAAAGTCGATCGCTTCAATGATCGCCTTGCGGAATTCAAGATTTGCCATTAAAG
>CALVCF010000025.1 GCA_944325935.1 uncultured Erysipelotrichaceae bacterium
GGTTTTTCTTTAACCGTGATAGTTACTTCATGTTCTGTCTTGTTACCTGAAGTATCAGTAGCTGTAACAGTAGCTTTATATTCACCAGCTTTATCAGTTTTAACTTCATCAGTATCAACCGAAATAGTTACATCAGATAAATCTTTAGCTTCAAAGTCCTTTTTAATGTCTGGGAGCTTATCACCTTCGGTAATTTCATATTCATCTTTAGTATTAGTAAACTCAGGTTTAGTAGTATCCTTTACTATGACATCAATAACTTCTTCTTCATCATTTAAAGTAATAAGGATGGCTTTAGAGCCAAAGCCTAATTCTTTACTTTCTACTTCTTTAGCGTTAGGGTCAATCTTGCCTTCGGAATTCTTAATAGCACTTACTAATTTAATAGTGACATTATCAAGATCTTCTTCAGATAGTTCGCTTGTATCAAGATAGTTTTCTAAAGTAAGATCAAGATCAGAACCAAGTTCAACCGTAACAGGATCTTCATTTAATAGATGCAGTTTATCTTGGGGTGTATTATTACAAGCTGTAAGGCTTATGATAATTAACACTATTAGTAAGAAAGTTAAGATCTTCTTCATATCGTTGACACTCCCTTCCCCTTTTATTTGCCTTAATTATAAATCATTTTGTTAATCATCTAACAACAAAGTACCATATGGACGAAGTTAGAATCTAGTAACGATGCTGACGATAAACCTAATGGAGAAAAAGAGTACTAGCCACGTTAAAATCTATAAAGCTTTCTGTAGAAGTTCTACATTTTTTCTGTTATGTTGGATGTTTTTTCTTAGGCAGACTAAAAACCACTGATAAGTGCATTAAAGGATTATGAAGCCCCATCACATCAGTATTAAATCTTTCGACATAAGTTTACATCGTTTTTTCAAGAATTTGAGGATCAAGGAGGAAGTCATAAATGTTTACAGTTAAAATACCATACTCATCATAGCGTGGTTGAACGGTGTCTCTAGTAACAATGATCTTTTTAAAAGAATCACCAATCTTTCTGAACGGTCTGATTTCCTGATTGCGTTTTACTTCATCTGGCAAAGAGTATGCTGACTGGATATAGTATCTGGATGAACCAAGATTACATACAAAATCAACTTCAAGCTGTTTACGGATAGCCTTGCCATTTTGATCCCGTTCTGTAATCGGTATTACACCTACGTCCACACTGTAACCACGCATACGAAGTTCATTATATATTACATTTTCCATAGAATGATTCTCTTCAAACTGACGGAAACTGATTCTGGCATTGCGAAGCCCAAGATCTGAAAAATAATATTTCTTTGGAGTTTCGATATAAGCCTTTCCCTTAATATCATATCTTTGTGCTGATTCAATCAAGAAAGAATCCTCAAAATAATCCAGATACTTCTTAATGGTAGCGGAAGTAATTCTGGATCTCTTTACCGTCTTAAAAGTATTCTTCAATTTTTCCGGATTAGTAAGTGAACCTATGGCAGAAGAAAGAACGTTCAAAAGATCTTCTAGTTCTGCGGTGTTCTTTACTCGGTTACGTTTGGTAATGTCTTGAATATAAATCTCATTGAATAGATTTTTCAATACGACAGCTTTATCATTTGTTGCCTCACGAAGGACAACCTGAGGAATACCGCCATATAGCATATATTCAGATAGTCCCATGTACCTATCGCCATTATAAATAGTCATAAACTCAGCAAAACTAAGAGGGTACATATGAACCTCATCGCCACGACCAGCAAACTCAGTAGCTATATCTTTGGACAAAAGTTTTGCATTGCTTCCAGTAACAAATACATCCATATTATCTTTACGAAGATAAGCATTCAGAATAGATTCAAAGCAATCTAACATCTGAATTTCATCAAGCAACAGATAATACATTCCTTCGCCTGTAACCTTGGATCGAACATATGCCACGAACTTTTCAGGATCAACTCCACGTTTTTCCTTTTCAATCTGAATCAGGCTTTCCCCAATGAGATAAAGATCATCTGCAGAATCAAAGGCAAAGCGAATAATGTGATCTGCATCAACCCCACTTTCGAGTAAGTGATGATAAAACAGATTATTCAGTAAATAGGATTTTCCACAGCGGCGAATACCGGTAATTACCTTAATCAGTCCATTGTTTTTCCTTTTAATTAACTTATCCAAATAAAAATCTCTACGAATCTCCATCTTATAACCTCTTTGTGAAATATTTTTGCAATATGTTACACTTTTCTATTCCATTATATCCAAATAGTTTTCAATCAACAAGATATTAAGATTTAGAAAAGTCTCTAGCTTAAAGATAGTATTTCCCTTTTTATCTAGTGAATTGTTTTATAATATTAAAAAGGAGATACATCTTATGGAATATATTAAATTGTATAATGGAAAACAAATGCCTTTGATCGGTTATGGTGTCTATCAAGACAAGCATGATCCAAACGGATGTGAAGAAGCAGTATTAAACGCTTTAAAAACTGGTTATCGTCTTATTGATACAGCTGCTGCATATATGAATGAAGAAGCTGTTGGTAGTGCTATCAAAAAAAGCGGCATCAAAAGAGAAGAACTCTTTGTAACAAGCAAGATATGGGTACAAGATTTTTCCTATGAAAGCGCGAAAAAAGCTATTGATAAAAGTCTTGAAAACCTAGGCCTTGACTACTTAGATTTATACTTGATCCACCAGCCAGTCGGCGATTATATTGGAGCTTATCGTGCCTTAGAAGAAGCTTATGATAAAGGTAAATTAAAAGCCATTGGCGTTTCTAACTTCTATCCTGCCCGCTTAGTCGATCTATGTTTAAGTGTCAGAATCAAACCAATGGTCAATCAGGTCGAACTTCACCCTTTTTTTCAACAACACGAGGCTTTAAAGATCATGAAGGAAGAAGGCATCGTCACCGAGGCTTGGGGTCCTTTTGCCGAAGGGAAATTTGGTATCTTCCAAAATCCGACCTTAGTTAGAATTGGAGAAAAATATCACAAGAGTGCTGCCCAAGTTGCCTTGAGATGGAATATGGATCGCGGGGTTGTCGTCATCCCTAAATCCACCCATATAGACAGGATAAAAGAAAATTTTGACGTCTTTAACTTTCACTTAACACCAGACGAAATGCAAGACATAGCTAAATTAGATCTTGGGCATAGTGAGATTGTCGATTATGATCTGCCTATGCTCATGCGCATGTTCCATGAATATAAAATACACAACTAACAAGTCTATTTTAAAACTTCACGATATACTCTTAAAACATTCTGATAGAAGATCTTCTCAATATCTTCATACGAAAAGCCTTCCTCTAGCAAGGCTTTTTCTAATTTAGGAAGATATGAGGCATCTTTTATTTCTAAATCCCCATCGATCCCATCAAAGTCACTGCCAAGGGCGATCACGTCGATCCCGCCAACCTCTTTGATATGTTTGATATGCCTGATCATATCTTTGATCCTAGAGACTTTAGCGTCCTCCTTTAAAAAAGCACTGCAATAATTGATGCCGATGACCCCTCTTCTTTGACTGATTGCTCTAATCATATCATCATCAAGATTGCGGGCGACTTTGCAGATCTTACGGGCATTAGAATGTGAGGCAACAAAGGGTCTCGTCGTATGATGGTAGACATCCCAAAAGCCCTTATCGCCAAGGTGTGAGACATCAATTATCATGCCTAGTCTTTCCATTTCTTTAATGTAGGCTAGACCAAATTCCGTCAAACCTCTTTCTTTTTCAAGATGATAGAGATCATTGTCTATGACATTGGGATAAGCGATTCCGTTTTCAAAATTCCAAGTAAGCGCGATCATCCTGACACCTAAGCGATAGTAATTTCTAAGCATGGCCAAATCATCAAAGACGACCCCGCCATCTTCTAGCGTCAGCATTAAGGAAACCTTACCTTCATCATGATTTTTCTTGATATCGTCAAAGCATAAGACTGGCGCAAGCTCGTCCTTATGCTTTTCTAATACTTCATAATACTTATCCAAAAGCCGCATCGTCTCTTTTTCCGGTACTTTATGGCCCTTGCGATAAGTAAAAAGAGCCATGTTTTGTAATAGATAATGGCCTTTTTTAAGTTTGGTCAGATCGACCATGAAGTCATTTTCTTTAAAACTTCCGCCCTCATACAACAAACGAGCGATCGTATCGCAATGCAAGTCAGCAACTAACATATACCCACTCTTTTAAAGATGTCATCGACATAGCGCAAATGATAGCGGTAATCAAAACACGCCTCGATCTCTTCGTCGGTCAAAAGATCACAGATCGCTTTTGAAGTCTTGATAAGATCTTTAAACATGATCCCCTCTTCATAGGCTTTAAAGGTCAAAGGTTGTATGAGATCGTAAGCACTTTCACGGCTCATCCCTTTTTCTACAAGCTTATTGACGAAACGACCAGAGAAAATGATGCCTTTAGTCAAATAAATATTCTCTAACATTCTCTCAGGATAAACGATCAATTGATCGATGATCCCTGTCATCCTTTTTAGGATATAGTGAATGAGACTGGTCGCATCAGGCGCAACGATCCTTTCAACGCTGGAATGCGAGATATCTCTTTCATGCCACAAGGCATTATCATCCATAATGGCATTTACATAAGATTTAATCACCCGTGCAAGTCCCATCACATTTTCACAACCAATGGGATTTTTCTTATGTGGCATCGCACTGGAACCCTTTTGATCCTTGCTGAAGTATTCACTGGCTTCTTTGACCTCTGTTCTTTGAAGGTGCCTGATCTCAAGAGCGATCTTTTCTAAAGTTGTAGCTAAGATAGCAATGCTTGTAAAGTATTCGATATGTCGATCGCGCTGTAAGACTTGTGTGGAGATATTGACCGAGCCAAGTCCTAAGATCTTGGCACACATATCTTGGATCTTAGGGCTTAAATTAGAGAAAGTCCCCACAGCACCAGAAATCTTGATCACCTCAATATTTTTGGAAGCATGTAAGAAGCGCTCCTTGTCACGCTTTAATTCATCATAATAAAGGGCCCATTTCAAACCAAAAGAAGTGATCTCCGCATGGACACCGTGCGTGCGGCCCATACATGGCGTATCTTTATAAGTAAGAGCTTTCTTTTTAACAGCATCTAAAAGGGCATCAATATCCGCTAAAATAGCCAGATTGGCTTCTTTATATAAAAGACCATAGGCACTATCGACCACATCTGTTGAGGTCAGGCCGTAATGGATCCACTTGCGTTCTTCACCAAGCGTCTCAGAGACCGCTCTTGTAAAAGCGATGACATCATGTTTGGTCTTTTTTTCCAATTCATAGATCCTATTTAGATCAAAACCCGCATTTGCCTTGATCTTATTGAAGTCTTCAAGGGGTATGACCCCTTCATCTTTCAAAGCTTCGACAACAGCTAATTCCACTTTTAAATAGGCTCTAAAGCGGCTTTCATCATTCCATAAAACATCAAAAGGCGCTTTCGTATAACGTTCGATCATTCAAAGAGCTCCTCACTTTCTGTCTTGACTTCTTCGATCTTAGGAAGATCGTTTAATGAATATAACTTAAAACTATCCATAAATTCTTCCGTCACGCCATATAAGATCGGACGGCCAGGGGCATCTGAGCGGCCCACCTCTTCAATAAGTCCCCGCATTACAAGCTTCCGGAGCATCATTTCAGCTCCGACACCTCTTAATTCTTCGATCTCAAAACGTGTGATCGGTCCCTTATAGGCAATAATTGCCAAGGTCTCAAGAGCACTTTGAGAAAGATTGTTGGCTTTCGAGGTTTGGAATAACTTTTGAATAAACGGCGCTATAACAGGCTTTGACAAGATCTTGTAAAGGCCGCCATAAGAAACAAGCTCCAAACCGTGCTCATCTTTAGCCAGTTCCCCTCTCATTTTTTCAAGCATCCTTTTAACACTCTCTTCATCAAGCTCTAATACCGCCGATAATTGTCCTAAATGGATCCCATCTTCTCCTACGACATATAAAAGACCCTCTAAAATTCTCATTTTATCCTTTTCTGCAGCAGATAGAGTAGGAACCAGCCTAAAGACTAAGCTTTCTCTTTTTTGATAGAGCATTTTTTCTTTTTCGCCCATTTCGTAGGCACAAATAAATTCTTCCATCATCTTAGCTCCTTCCTCAGCCATATCTCTTCTCCCTCATCGACCCTAAAGGACAAAATCTGATTCTTACAAAGATCCAAGATCGCCAAAAAGGTAACGACAAAATCGTGAATATCCGCGCAATCTTCGACTAAATTCCTAAAATTAAATACTTCATCTAGTTTTATCAAACGCGCTTTGATCACTAAGATCCGATCTTCGATCGAAACTTCCTTTCTTGCCAGTTTAGTAGTAATAGGTTTAGCCAACTGCAAACGACGCATTACGCGGTTCATCGCGCGCCATAAGTCCTTGACTTCCCCATCGTAGCGATTGTCCACCTCTTCTTTAATGATATTTTCACTGTCAGACATGCTTTTGGCATATTGGCTTTGACGCTCAATAAAGCGATCTTCCAATTTTTCACTAGCTTCCTTATAACGCTGATATTCCAAAAGACGGCGAATAAGACGCTCTTTGGGGTCTTCTTCAAAACTGTCTTCAAGCTGCTCGTCTTCTCTTTTTGGTAAGAGCTTCTTGGATTTATACTCTAGTAACACAGTCAGTTCGACCAAATATTCACTTTCGATCTCCAGCTTCAGTTTAGCCATTTTATTTAAATAAGCTAAATATTGATCACATAAAAGCTCCATATCTAAATCGAAGATATCGAGCTTCTCTTCTTTGATCAAATGTAGCATCAGATCCAAAGGACCACTGAACTTTTCGATATTCGCTTCAAAAGCCATAAATAACCTCACCAATTATAACATGAATTCTTGACATCAAAGAAAGAGCTTAGTTAAATATAAGAAAAAGAAAGAAGGTATCTTATGAAAGTAGTTATCGGCAACGATCATGGCGCCACTCACTTAAAAGAAGTCCTCAAGAACTATCTTATCGAAAAAGGGAATGAAGTGATCGATCTTGGCATCAAAGACGGTGAAAAGGTCGATTATCCCCTAAAAGGCGAAGAGATCGCTCATTATGTCTTAAATAGCGATGTCGATTTTGGCATCGCACTTTGCGGAACAGGTATCGGGATCTCGATTTCCTGCAATAAGGTTAAAGGGATCCGTGCCGCTGTATGCAGCGAGCCCTACAGCGCCAAGATGTCCAAAGAACACAACAATGCCAATATCCTTTGTATGGGCGGAAGAGTCGTTGGCGACGAGCTTGCAAAAATGATTCTTGATGCCTATATGAGTGCTCATTTTTTAGGTGATAGACATCAAAGAAGAGTCGATCTAATTAGCAATATTGAGGCTAAAAACTAGGAAATCCCTAGTTTTTTTAAATAATTATCAATCTCTCGATGATTTTTAAAGCGCTGTTTTCCCCCTTTAAAATCACGATAGATTGTTTCAAATTTTAAAAGATAGTCTCTTTTCCTTCCTTCAAACAAGATCCATTTTAAAAAGTCGTTGTCAAAATGTTCTTTAGCGCCAAGCGATTCACGGTATTTTCCGCGATTTTTAAAATAGCGTCTTAAGGCATAATAAAGACAAACCAAGCGGTTTAAGTCGAGAAATAGTAAAACGTCAGCTTCTTTGAAACGCTCTTTGGCGATATGGAAGTAATTGCCCTCTACTACCCAAGAGTCATGTTTATCAAAAAACTTTCTGGCTAGCGCTTCTTG
>CALVCF010000026.1 GCA_944325935.1 uncultured Erysipelotrichaceae bacterium
ATTCTTTCTTCTGTTCTTCTAAAAGAAGTTCTTTATTTACAGCAGCTATATACGTTCCTTTCCCGTGGACTGTTATAGTAAAGCCCTCACTTTCTAAAGTGTCGTATGCTTTCTTCGCGGTTAAAGCGCTTATTTTTAATTCTTTAGAAAGGGTACGAACGGAAGGGAGGGCATCGTTTTCTTTCAGTTTTCCATCTCGTATGAGAGCCTTTATCTGATCGACAATTTGTTCGTAAATAGGAATCATAGATGATTTACTGACAATAATATTCAAAATAATCAGCCTCCATTTCCTATAAACAGTATATAACAGTTTATAACTGTTATCAAGTGCTTTATATTGTTTATTATTTAAAAGAAAAAACATGCAGATCTATTAAGAAATGCATGTTATAAGATGTGTGCGATCATGAGAATCGTTAAAATCTCTCTTTTGATTAATTGGGTCTTTATCATGATTACTTAATTTTATTGATCAGTGCCTCTTGCAGTACTTGAGAAAAATTGATACCCCGTTTGCTAGCCTCTTCATTGAGCCATTCGGGAATGCTTAATGTCTTTTTTATCGCCTTATTTTTGTACTTTTTTGCATATGCTACAGAGTCGTATGGCACAAGCATCACACTATCGCTAGGAAAATCCTGTTGGATCTTTTCGATTGGTGATGGTTTATTAAAATCATTATTTTCATCTAAATAAAGACCTACTGCTTCTTGAACTTCTTTAAAAGCTTCTTCCATGCTATCTCCTTGACTAAAACAACCTGGGAGGTCTGGGACTTCTACCCAATAACCTTTTTCGCTTTGATCGGCCTTATGAAATACAGCCGGATAAAAAGTCATAGACATTTACACCCCTCCTTTTGTAGGACCTGAAGAAAAGTCCTTTATTTAAGCCCCGCTTGTTTAAGAATGGCTTGTTCTAACCCTTTCTTCAGGTCTTTACTGTGACAAGGAACAACAGTAGTCCTCTTAGAGACGGGGTTAAAGAATTTTCGATGTCCCGTTGGACCTCCCTTTATTTCAATAAACCCGTTCTTTTTGAGGAGTTTACACATTTCCTTAGACGTCATAGGCATGTAATGTACCTCCTCATCACAGCTTCATTATAATACGTATTTTTACGTATATCAATGTTAGATTAAAAAAAGAAGTATCCAAACTTCTCACAAAGTCTAAATACTTCTTTGATCTTCCCAATATAACGATTAACGTTTTGAGAACTTCGTAACCTTATAAAATAAGGGTTTTAAATCGTTTTTGTTGCATACTCGTTGCATTGGCAAAACTTCTTAGAATAATCCATATCAATTCTCATCAATATCTTTCGCAAGTATTACCACAAATGTATTAACTAATTTTCAGCAAATATGTTAACTAAAAATTGACAAATATGTTAACTATCATTTATCATTTTATTAGATAGAGGATTTACTAATGAAAGAATATAAACCAAGGATAGCAGACGAACAATTAAAACTAAAGTTAGAAGCATTTGGTGCCACGTTGATTGTAGGACCAAAAGGCTGTGGAAAAACAACAACAGCCAAGCAACAGGCAAAAAGTTTTATAGAATTTCAAGACGAAGACGAAAGAGAGAACTATTTACTAATCGCAAATACACATCCATCTGATTTGTTGATAGGAGATAAACCTCGATTATTCGATGAGTGGCAAGATGCTCCAAAAATATGGGGCGCAATTAGAAAAGATGTCGATGATTCAGGAGAAGTTGGCCAATATATATTAACAGGGTCAAGTTCAGAAAGAATTGATACTCCTCATACCGGAACACTTAGAATATCTAGAATGAAGATGTATCCTATGAGTCTTTATGAAAGTAAAGAATCAAATGGTGCAGTTTCACTTCAAAAACTATTTGATGATCCTAATTCATTTTCTGGATGTCATTCCGATTTAACAATTGATGGTATAAAATTTGCAATATGTAGAGGTGGATGGCCGGCGAGTTTAAAAGGTAAAACTGATAAAGCAAAACTGGAAATTGCAAAAGATTTATTTAACCAAACTTGTAATGTAGATATTTCTAAAATAGATAATATTAAAAGAAATCCTTTATGGGCTAGAACATTGCTAAAATCATATTCAAGAAATCTTTGTACATTAGCTGAGACCAAAACAATTTATGGAGACATTGTTTCAACTTGTGAAATGTCTAAGCCTGTTTATTATGAATATATATCAGGGCTTGAAAAACTGATGATTATTGAAGACATAGATGCTTGGTGCCCATCTATACGCTCAAAAACAGCAATACGTTCATCAAAAAAAAGAAATGTAATTGATCCATCTATTGCAGCTGCTGCACTAGGGGTTTCCCCTGAATATTTTGCTAAAGATTATAAAACACTTGGATTTCTTTTTGAATCATTGTGTATCAGAGATTTAAAAATTTATTCTTCTGCAAACAACGGAACGGTTTCTTACTATCGTGATAGATATGGTTTGGAAGCTGATGCAGTCCTTCATTTAGATGATGGAAGATATGCAATCATAGAAATTAAGCTGGGTCAAAGTGAAGTTGATGAAGGGGCTAAACATTTATGCGAAATTGAAAAATTAATCAAAAAATACAATAAAGAAGGAAAACAAATTCCATTGCGCTTGCCTGATTTAAAATTAGTAATAACTGGTACTCAATACGGTTATAGACGTGATGATGACGTATTTGTAATCCCTTTAGGCAGCCTGAAAGATTAACGACTGTGAAACGATATTAAGCATCTAATACGATGCTTTTATTTTGCAAAAGAAAAAGACCGCCCAATAATGAGCGATCTTGATTTTCTCTTGACGATAAAATTGATTAACGTTTTGAGAATTGTGGAGCACGACGTGCGCCTTTAAGACCGTATTTCTTACGTTCTTTGCTTCTTGCATCACGAGTTAAGAAGCCGGCAGATTTTAAAGCTGGACGATAATCATCACTGGCTTGCAATAAAGCACGGGCAATACCATGACGCATTGCACCAGCTTGACCAGTGTAACCACCACCGTAGACATTGACGTAGATATCAAATTGATCAACAGTATTTGTAGTTACAAGAGGAGATTTAACGACCATCTGTAAAATCTCTTGTGGCAGGTACTCTTCTAAAGTTTTCTTGCCAACAGTTATCTTGCCGGTTCCAGGTGTCAGATAGACACGCGCAACGGCAGACTTACGGCGGCCTGTACCCATATAAGTGATAGTAGTCTTTTTCTTAGCCATTTACTTTCTCCCTTCCTAGTCTACCTTTAATTCTACTGGTTTTTGAGCTGTATGTGGATGTTCACTGCCAGCATAAACGAATAGGTGGGTACGGATACGATCGCCTAATTTGTTGTGTGGGATCATACCTGTAATAGCTTTTTGGACTAATTCCACTGGGTAGTTCTTTTTCATTTCCCCAATGCTTCTCTTTCTTAGACCACCTGGATACATAGAGTGAGAATAATAGTACTTCTTCTCAACTTGGTCACCGGTGTAGACGATCTTGTCAGCGTTGATGACAATGACATAGTCACCGCAATCGACATGAGGTGTAAAGCTTGGCTTATGCTTACCGCGCAAAACGGCAGCGACCTTAGTAGCTAAACGACCTAGTGTCTGACCATTCGCATCGACGATGTACCATTCTTTTTTGACCTCAGATGGCTTCAACATAGTTGTCTGACGCATAATTTACTTAACCTCTTTCTATATGTAGTTTCCGGGGCTACCTATATTAAAGGTGTGCGTTAGTATTCTAGCTTAATTGCATTTAAAAGGCAATATAAATGGCTTATTTTCATAGTATTTACTATAATTCTGTTATGGAGACCATAAAAACTAAACGGCTTATCTTGCGCAATTACGTTTTATCAGACTTAGGTGATCTTTATGATGTCGCCAAAGAAGTCGGGGTTTTAGAAAGGACAGGAGAGTCGTATTTGGCGGATGCGTCGCAGGCAATGGGGCAATTAAGCCGCTATTTATTATCGCCCGAAACCTATGCGATCGAATTCAAGAAATATGGAAGAGTTATCGGTACCTTAGAGATAACAAGAGCTCGTTTTGATCCTTATAACCGCAAGGCGCGCGAACTGACTTTTTATTTAGGCATTCCTTATCAAAACCACGGTTTGATGACGGAAGCTTTAGAGGCTTATTTTAACTATGTCTTTCATAAGACCAAGATCAACAAAATCTATGCCGGTTATTTTTACTACAATGAAGAATGTGCCAAGCTTTTGAAGAAATTCAGTTTTAAATACGAGACTACTTATAATCTCTATCTGGAATTCTTAGAACAAGAAGTAAAGAGCTATTACTACAGTTTGAGCAAAGAAGACTATCTTGCATGTCAATAGCGTTTTTCTCATAAAAGTGGTCGAATAGCCATATAAAGCAAAAGCACATCTTCTATAAATCCCTTAAATAAAGGCTTTTGAAGATGTGCTTAAAATCTAAATGGCGTCCAAGGAGGGATTCGAACCCGCGACCGCACGCTTAGAAGGCGTGTGCTCTATCCAGCTGAGCTACTTGGACAATGCCTAAATATATTAGCATTTATTTGGAGTAAAGACAACCACAATAATCCTGTTCATAAAGATCGATTATTTGATTGCATTTTTTATTGATGACTTCGCCATTGGCTTTCTTAAAGTCGGCAAAGAGAAATTTAGGACCATCTGCTTTACTCAATTTAGCGCCGATATAATTGAGATAGTTGCTGTTTTTATGGCGCGAGACCGACATAATGGTCGAAAAGTAGGCAAAATCGTGTTTACGGGCATAGTCATAGGCATCTAAAAGGCGATAGCTATAACATTTAACGCAGCGTCTAAAGCCCTCTTTTTCAAAAGCGTAAGCTGCCAGCTTTTTTTGGTAATCTCGATCATAAGAGGGAATGATCAGTTCGATCGGCGCATCGAGCATTTGAAGGTATCGCTCCAATTCCTTTAAGCGATGATCATATTCTTCTAAGGGATAAATATTGGAATTGGTATAGTAGATCGTGATGCGAAAATACTTCTTTAAATAATAGAGCGGGTAAAGGCTGCAAGGCCCGCAGCATACATGCAACAAAAGACGGGGTCTATAGCTTAGCTCTTGGATCTGTTTTTGATGGACTTTAAAATAGTTATTCATTGTCGATAAACATGGCGTCGCCAAAAGAGAAGAAGCGATATTTTTCATCTGTGGCGTGCTTATAGGCCTTCATGATCAGATCGTAGCCTGCAAAAGCGCTGATCATCATGATAAGAGTTGATTTAGGCAAATGAAAATTAGTAATTTGGGCATCGATCGCTTTAAAATCGTAAGGCGGGTAGATAAAAATATTGGTCGTACCGCTGCAGGCTTTGAATTCACCGTATTTTTGCATGATAGTCTCTAAGGTCCTGGTTGAGGTCGTGCCGATCGCAATGATGCGGCGGCCTTCTTTTTTAGCCTTATTCAAGGCATCGGCAGTCTTTTGATCCATGCTGTAGTATTCATAGTGCATATGATGATCTTCGACCTTTTCTTCCTTGACTGGCTTAAAGGTCCCTAACCCAACGTGCAAAGTCACATCCTGGAAGCTGACTCCCTTGGCTTTGATCTTATTGATGAGTTCTTGGCTGAAATGAAGACCGGCGGTCGGGGCTGCGGCAGAGCCGTCGATCTTGGCATAGACGGTCTGATAGCGCGAAGCATCTTTTAATTCTTCATGGATATAGGGGGGCAGGGGAGTTGTGCCGATCTTGGCCAAAACTTCCTTGAACAGGCCTTGATAGTGCGTCTTAAAGCGTCGGATCCCTTCGTCTAAGACCTCGATACATTCGCATTTTAAAAGATCATTACAATTGATGATCGTACCTATTTTGATCGCCTTAGCATTGCCGCACAGACATTCAATGATATCGTTATCTTCTTCTTTCAATATCAAAAGTTCGACCTTAGCCCCAGTAGGCTCCTTGATACCCTTTAGGCGAGCAGGGATGACGCGCGAATTATTACGCACCAGGACATCGCCTTCTTTTAGATAATCTATAATATCGTAAAAGTGCCTGTCTTCCAATTGACCGGTGTTTTTATGGACGATCAAAAGGCGGGAGTTTTCTCTTTTATCGCTTGGATGCTGTGCGATCAATGATTCGTCTAATTCAAAATCAAATTCGTTGATATTCACTTAAAAGCCCCTTTCATCAAAATGATACTTATTGAGGATATATTCCTTGTATTCTAAGAAACGGTCTTCTTTGATCGCTTCTTTAGCCCCTTCAACAAGACGGGTCAAGAATCTGAGGTTGTGGATCGATAAAAGACGCATCCCTAGACCTTCGTTAGCTCGGAAGAGATGATTGAGATAGGCTTTTGTATAGTTTTGACAACATTCGCAATCGCACTCTTTGTCAAGGGGACTGAAGTCATCTTTATAGATCTGTTTTTTGATATTGATCCGACCTTCGCTTGTCATCAAAGTACCATGTCTGGCGATCCTTGTTGGCAAGACGCAGTCAAACATGTCTACTCCGCGCTCAATTCCGTTTAAGATATCGTTGATGGCGCCTACACCCATAAGATAGCGCGGTTTATCAGCGGGCAGCTCCTTGATCGAATAATCGATCATGCGATACATTGTTTCCTTATCTTCGCCAACCGAGGTCCCACCGATGGAATAGCCGTCAAAATCCATTTTAGTCAGCTCTTTGGCACAATAGGACCGCAGATCTTCATAGTCTCCGCCCTGGACGATCCCAAAGAGCGCCTGATCATTCTTATGATGGATATCTTTGCCGCGTTTGGCCCAACGCAGAGTCCGTTCCATCGATTTTTTGACGTAGTCATAGCTTGCGGGATAGGGGATGCATTCATCAAAAGACATCGCGATATCGCTGCCAAGATCCATCTGGATCCTGATCGAATCTTCTGGCGCCATAAAAAGACGAGTGCCGTCTAAATGCGACTTAAAAGTAACGCCGTCTTCACTTATCTTGCGTGAGTCAGCCAAAGAGAAGACCTGGAAGCCGCCGCTGTCGGTCAAGATGGGTCCGTCATAATTCATGAATCGATGAAGGCCGCCCGCCTTTTTGACGATCTCATTCCCTGGCCTGAGCCATAAATGATAGGTATTGGAAAGGATGATCGAAGCTCCGATCTTTTTGATATCCTCCGGACTTAAAAATTTGACTGTAGCCCTGGTGCCGACCGGCATGAAGACTGGAGTAATGACTTCTTTGCCAAAGACGTTCAGCCTGCCTAAACGCGCCCTAGAGTTTTTATCTTGATGTAATAAAGTATAATTAAAATCTTTCAAACTAATCACCTTAGATATGATAGCACAGCTTTGTGCTATACTTAAAATGTGAATAGTAAAATTATCAAGACTTATAATCTTCCCAAAGATTATGAACTGATCTATCGGCAAGAGGCTAAACCGACGATCGCCCTAATCATAATGACGATCTTGGGCGTCTTCACAGTTTACTTCTATCCCCAAATTGGAAGCCTTTTTTTAATGGTCGGCCTTTTTGGGATCTTCTTTTTGCCTGGCAAGGCTTTGACAGATTTCACGCCAGAATATGTCATCTTATTTAACCGGGCCGATAAAAGCGACTGTACGATCATCTATTATGACGAGATCATTGCCTGGCGTTATATCAAAGGCAGACGTTTTGATAAGCTTGAGATAACTTTGGAGAACGGTCAGATCGAAGAGGTGGAATGTTTTGCGCGCTACATGGTGACACGCTATATGCGGACTTTTGCCAGGTCTCAGGAAAAGCGAGGCAAACGGTGAAGATCGTCGCGATCGATTTTGAAACAGCTAACAAATATGCCCACAGTGCATGTAGCTTGGGCTATGCCTGTTATTGTGATGGAGAAATAACAGATACAGGTTCTTTTTTGATCCTGCCCCCTAGGGATGTGCGCTTTTTTACCTTTAGTTTCATCCATCATCTGACGCTGAATGATGTGAAGGACGCTGATGAGTTTGACAAGCATTATGCTTTTTTGCAGGACTTATTTAAGGGGGCCTATATCTGTGCTCATAATGCGCGTTTTGATATAGGTGTCTTGAATGCTATGTCAGATCATTACAGCCTTCCACATTTTAAAAACCGCTTTTTTGATACAGTCCTTTTATCGCTCAAGGTCTTCGATCTTCCTAACCACAAGCTCAATACTGTCTGCGCCGCACTTGGTGTCAAGCTTGATCATCACGAGGCCGGCAGTGACGCCTATGGCTGTCTTATGATCGTCTTAAGGGCGATGGAGGCTTTAGGGATCTATGATATCGATCTCTTGCTAAAAAGGACAGGAGTCTATTTATCTTATAATCACTAAAGTTTGAAAAGAATTTCATGCTGAACTGAAAACTTAAATTCCACTTCAAAGGCAGCTAGATAATAGTTGAGCTTAATCTTACAAATATGAGTGATTCTATTTATCTAACTGTCTTTTTATGTATTAAAGATCGTGTATATGCTTGTAGAACTTTATGTTTTTGATAAACTTTAGTTGTACAAAGTATCTTATTTGGCACACTAAAAGGAAGTCGAATTTAGATTTTTTTAAAGGTGTAAGACTAAATCCCACTTCGCTAGCTTATGTTTGCCAGTTAAAGATGCCTGTATCAGTTTATTTTTTTAGCAGGTAAGGTCTTAAGATGACCTTATCTTTTTTAATTTCTTCTATCCCGAAATCGATAAACCTCAAAGCTAAAGTCGGATTCATAAACTTAAGCATTTCGAAGGGTGTCTTGCCATTTAACTTGGCTTTAGGGAAAGAATTAATGTGAGAAGCGATGAGATTAGCTTTATCTTGACTAATAAGGCCTAAGCCATAAAGATCGACTTCTTTAGGGCAGATATAGCGGATCTCTTCGTGATTATTTTCTAAAGATCCTTTTTGGTTAGAACACATTGGATCGCAATAATAGATCCTGGTCCTTCTAAGTCCATCTTCTCTTAATTCGATCTTATCTGCTAAGACAAACTCTGACCCTCTATCAGTAAGCAATACTTCAACTTCCTTGGAAAAAAGTTCTTCACCTATGATCTTTTCTAAAAGCAAGATACCCTCATACATTGATAAAGCATCTTTTTTGGTGTGATATATGATGACCATAAAAGAATATCTTAAAAACTTAAAGGTCTGCATAAAAGGGCCATTACTTCCATCGTTATAGACTGTATCCATCTCGACAATCTTAGCATCGGGATTAAAGTCCAAATACTTTTTATAATCGATATATAATCTTCCATTTAGATATTTTCTGTCATGACGAAGCTTGTACTTATTTTTATCTTTCTTTTTGATCCTTCTTGAAGGTTTTCTTCTTAGATCTAAAGAAATGAGATTGATCCCCTCGTTTTTAAAAGTCCCATCTTCGATATAGGTATATACGGTCTTTTCTGAGATCTTTAGATCAGGGTTGGCTTTTAATATAGCATAGGGTGATAGGCCCTGCTTGATCAAGGGCTCAATGATCTTTCCGATCTTTATTAGATCTTCTTTTGATGTGTTGATGCCTTCTCTTGATTCTTTTAAAGTCAGGCGATATTCATGATGTGCCAATGAGGGATCATACTTATAGTGATCAAAATGACAGTAGTGGATCTTATCACAACCATTGCATGCCCCGGGCGTCCTGTCTCTTCTTTTACATTTAAAGGGAACGTAATATGGACAGCTTGATTTGCATCTTCTCCCTAGCTTACATTTCTTATAAACAGCGCATTCAAGCATAAGACTGCATTTATAATTACATGTGCGATGAAGGGCGATCTCTTTACCGATCGTTGACTTATCTTTGCCTAAGATCTTAGCTATAGCCGCTTTAGATGAACCATTGCGGATCCCTGTTTCAATAATACAGCGCTCTTCATATGTTAAGTGAGTGTTCTTATTAGATGATGCCATGATCATTAACCCCCTTATCTAATAACTTTGAACTCTATATATGGCATCATTAACTGACGATATATAATATAATCATGATTTAATGAAAGACTAAATTCAACTAGAAATGGCAGAAAGACTAAATTCCATTCACTTCCCCTTGAAGTGGAATTTAAGTTTTCAGTTCAGGATCAATCTAAAAGACATGAAATGATTAAGATATTAGAAAGAATTTTTGTTATAATTATACAGTTAGAAAAAAAAGAAGGAAATTTAAGTAAGATGAAAGAAGTATTTAGTTTAGATTTCTATGGTCGCAAATTGAGTGTTGAGACCGGAGAGATCGCAAAACAAGCAGGTGGATCAGTGCTGGTCCGCTTCGAGGATACCGTCGTATTGTCAACAGCCACTGCTTCCAGTGTCGCTAAGGATACGGATTTCTTTCCCTTGACGGTATTGTTTGAGGAAAAATTATATTCTGTCGGTAAAATACCAGGCGGTTTCTTAAGACGAGAGGGTCGACCCAGTGAACATGCCACCTTGTCTGCAAGACTCATCGATCGTCCTATTCGCCCCTTATTCCCAGAGGGATTCCGCAATGAGGTGCAAGTAGTCAATACGGTGCTTTCGGTCGATGTTGACTGCAGTGCCCAAGTGGCGGCCATGCTGGGGTCTTCCTTGGCTTTAGGAATTTCAAATATTCCTTTTAATGGTCCGATTGCCGGGGTACATGTCGCTTATATCGATGGCCAGTATGTCATCAACCCCAGTGTTGAAGATATGGAACGCTCTTTGATCAATCTGACTGTCGCTGGTACTAAAGATGCCATCAATATGGTCGAAGCTGGCGCGAAGGAAGTTAGCGAAGATCTGATGTTGGGTGCTTTGATGTTTGGCCATGAAGCCATTAAGAAACTTTGCGCATGGCAAGAAGAGATTATTCAAAAGTGCGGCAAAGAGAAAATGGAAGTCACACTTTATAAGATCGACGACAGCATTATCGAGTATGTCGATCAAAATGCGAAAGAAGATCTCAAACAAGCCGTTGCGATCGAAGGAAAGCTGGAACGCTACGGTAAGATCGACGAATTGACCGAAAAGATGCAGGCCCACTTTGCAGAGCAGAGTTATGAAAGTGAAAAAGTAAAAGACAAGACTTTAAAACAAGTGTCGGAGTATTGTACGGAGATCGTTGCTGACGAAGTCCGTCGTTTGATTTCGGTCGAAAAGATCCGGCCCGATGGGCGCAAGGTCAACGAGCTACGTCCATTGAATTCCCAAGTAGATCTTCTGCCTCGTGTTCATGGCAGTGCGATGTTTACGCGTGGAGAGACTCAGGTCTTGTCAGTTACGACCTTAGGCCCATTAGGAGACAATCAGATCATTGATGATTTAACAGAAGTGGAAGAAAAACCATTCATGCATCAATATAACTTCCCGCCTTATAGTGTTGGCGAAGTTGGCCGTATGGGCTCACCCGGCCGTCGCGAGATTGGACACGGAGCTTTAGGGGAAAGAGCTTTAGCCCAAGTTATGCCCTCACAAGATGAATTTCCCTATTGTGTCAGAACGGTCGCTGAAGTTTTAGAATCGAACGGTTCTTCATCACAAGCCTCGATCTGTGCTGGTACGATGTCTTTGATGGCTGCTGGTGTACCGATCAAGGCACCGGTTGCAGGTGTAGCCATGGGTCTTATCACATATGGTGACCATTATACGATCTTAACAGATATTCAAGGTATGGAAGATCACTATGGCGATATGGACTTCAAGGTCGCTGGTACTAAGGAAGGTATCACCGCTTTACAGATGGATATCAAGATCAAGGGTATTTCCGAAGATATCTTAAGGGAAGCTTTAGCTCAAGCTAAAGAAGGGCGAATGGAGATCTTAGACAATATGATGGCTACGATCGATAAGCCGCGAAGCGAAGTTTCAAAATATGCGCCAAAGCTTGACATGCTGCAAATTCCAGTCGATAAGATCCGGGAGGTCATTGGTACCGGTGGCAAGATGATCAATCAAATCATCGAAGAGTGCGACAATGTCAAGATCGATATCGACGATGATGGTAAGTGTGTCATATATCATATGGACCGCGCAGCTATTGATAAGGCTAAAGCGATGATCGAAAATATCATCAGGGAAGCCAAGGTCGGTGAAATTTATGACGCTAAAGTCGTACGTCTTGAGAAATTTGGTGCCTTTGTCGAATTGTTTGCCGGTACGGACGCCCTCTTACATGTTTCCAAGATCGCTCATGAAAGAGTAGAGAAACCTGAGGATGTCTTAAAGATCGGTGATACAATCCGCGTCGTAGTTACCGAGATCGATGACAAGGGACGCGTCAATGTTTCTCATAAAGATCTTTTACCCAAGCCTGAAAAGAATCACAGCGATGATGAAAAAGATACAAACCAAAAGGCTAAGGGTGAAAAGAGGATCTTCCGCCGTAAATAATGCTTAAAGGAAACTCCTTAAATATGCTATGATTATAAAGCTATTTAAAGGAGTTTTTATTATGCGCATGAGGAAGAAAAAATGGGTCGATGCCTTTTTGGAAAGCGAAGACCATTATCTTATTAGAAATAGAGAAGAACTGCAATTCAAGAAGACCAACATATTAGAAATCGGGATGGGCATGGGTGATTTTATTACTCAATCTGCCAAAGCCAATCCTGATACTCAGTTTTTTGGTTTTGAAAAGGTCGATCAGTGCGTTGCCCACGCCATTAAGAAAGCGGCTGATCTAGAACTTGATAACCTTAGGATCATCATGGATGACGCCAGCAATCTTGAGGACTATTTCGACCATCAAATCGATAAGATCTATCTCTTCTTTTCCGATCCTTGGCCCAAAAAGCGCCAAGCTAAAAGACGTTTGACCTATCGCGCTTTTATTGAGCGTTATGAAAAGATCCTTAAAAGCGACGGTGAACTCATTTTTAAAAGTGATAACAGACAGCTATTTGAATTCACTCTAAAGGAGTTTTCTCATTTTGATTTTTATCTTGAAGATGTCAGTCTCGATTTGCCGCTTGCTGAAGATAGCCCTATTTCAGCCTACGAAATGCGTTTTCGGAAGCTTGGTCAACCCATCTATTTTGCTCATTATAAAAGGTCTAAACATGAGTTTGGAAAACAGTTATAATAAAGAATAGATATGAAGAAACTTATTATATCGATCACTTGTCTTTTATTTATGTTGACCGGTTGCAGTCAAATGAAGAGTAGTTTAGCCTATACCGTCTATCCCTTAGGATATCTCCTAGAGCGTTTGAGCGATGGCATTATTGAGATCGATTCTATCCAGACTAATGAAATGGTCCAGGTAGCAGCGATCGCCGATGATTATCAGAGGGTTTTAGAAAATTCATCCTATCTTTTTCATATTGGTGAACTTGAACCTTATTTAGAACTGTATGCAGAAGAAATCAGCGCGAATGACGTTATTGAGGTCGATTTATCCAAGGTCAACGCAATCTATAAATTTGCGCGCTATACCAGGGTCAGCATCGACGGTCAGGAGAGTTATATTGAAGGGCCATATTATAATTCATCACTTTTTAATAAGATCGATACAACAGAAAATGATCTCTTTATCTGGATCGATCCGATCGGTATGCTTTCAATGGCAAGCGATATCTTAGATATTTTATGTCAGAATTATGTAGAAGAAAGCGAGCGCTTCAGAGAAAATTATGAGGAATTAGAGCGCGATCTAACCTCTTTGGATGCCGCTTACCAAAATTTAGTTAGTGAACTTGAAAGTGAAGACAGGACCATTAAATTTGTTTCGATGTCTGCCAGTTTCGGCAATTGGCAAAAGGCCTATGGTTTTAGCGTCTATCCTGTCTGCCTTTCCAAATACGGCGCATTACCCAGTGATGAAGAACTCGCTATTATCAAAGAGCGGATTGTGGCTGATGATGTCCACTATATCGCTTATGAACCTAATATGAGCGAAGAGATGCGCGAATTGTTTAATGAATTAGAGGATGAGTTAGGTTTGATCCGTGTCAATTTGAATAATTGTTCAAGTCTGACGGATTCGCAACTAGAAAACGGATCGGATTATTTAAGTTTAATGTATGAAAATTTAAGTGTATTAGAAAATATGGCGACAGAGGAGCTGGGGGAGGTGAGCATAAGTGAAGATGTTATTGATTGATGGTAATTCCATGTTGTTTCGCGCTTATTATGCGACGGCCTATGGAATGATGATGAAGACTTCTAAGGGCGAATATACCAATGCGGTCTTCGCCTTTGCCAATATGCTTAATAAAGCTTTGAAACTATCATCCCCGGAATATTTAGTGGTAGCCTTTGATAAGGGCAAACATAATTTCCGACATGAGATCGATCAAAGCTATAAAGGGACCCGTAAGAGTGCGCCAGAGGAACTTGTTATGCAATTTGCTTTGGTACGCGAGTATTTGCGCGCTTTCCACGTTCCTTACTTAGAATATGACGAGATCGAAGCTGATGATATCATTGGCTCTTTAAGCAAAAAATATCCAGCGGTCCAAGTCGATATCCTCACTTCAGATCGTGATATGTTGCAATTGATCGATGATTCGACCAGAGTCTATCTCATGAAAAAAGGGCTCAGCGATCTTCAACTCATGGATCGGCAGAGCTTAAAGGAGACTTTTGGACTTAGTCCTGAACAAGTGATCGACCTTAAAGCTTTAATGGGCGATAGCAGTGACAACATCAAAGGAGTTGAGGGGATCGGGCCAAAGACAGCTGAAAAGTTTTTAAACGAATACGGTGATGTTGAGACCTTATATGAGCATATTGATGAAATCAAAGGCAAGGTCAAAGATAAACTGATCCAAGGTAAAGAATCATGTTTTAAGTCAAAGCTTTTAGCTACGATCAAGACTGATGTCCAAATAGATGAAGATCTTATGGATTTCAAACTTTCTTTAGACTACGAAGGCGTCAACGTCTTCTTTGACAAATACGAGATGTATTCTCTTAAATTTAAGACCGATGCCTCTAAAGACAAGGTGGAAGTCAAGCGCGTCAATCATATAAGCGATGAGTTATTAAAAGAAGGGGCTGTGGTTTATTTTTGCAGCGACCACTTTACTTATTATGATGCCAACATCTATGGCTTAGCTCTTGCATTAAAGGATAAGGTTGAATTTTTGCCTTTTGAAGATCTCTGTCAGGATCAAAAAACCCTTGATTTTTTAAGGAGCGATCTTAAAAAATATACCTTTGATCTAAAATGGGCTAAACATGCCCTTAAGAATAAGGGGATCGAGTTGGGTTTTTTTGACGATCTCATGCTGATGTCTTTTTTAAAGAATAATTATCTTGATAGTCTAGAAGCGATCTTTAACGAATATCATTTAGATCTACCGTGTGAATTAAGCGATATCTATGGCAGCAAGAAAAAGCCAAAGATGATCGATGCCAAAAAAGAAGCTTTTAGAGCGTCCGAGATCGCCTTGGGTCTAAGTCAAATCATTGAACAATTAGAAAAGAGTCTCAAAGAAGAAGATGTCTATAACTTATATCAAGAGGTCGAATTGCCTTTGCTGGATGTTCTTTTTGAGATCGAAGAAAATGGAATCCGTTGCGATGAGGGGATATTGCAAATGATCGGTGCTGATTTTAAAAAGCACCTTGACGATCTGACTTGCGAGATCTATTCTCTTGCGGGTCACGAGTTTAATCTTAATTCACCTAAACAATTAGCTGCCGTTTTATTTGACGAGCTTGCCTTGCCAGCAAATAAGAAGCGCTCGACCTCGATTGAATATTTAACTGATCTAAGTTCTTTTCATCCAATCATTGAAAAACTCATCAGTTATCGTAAGTATGCCAAGCTGCAAAGCTCTTATGTCGAAGGCTTGCAACGTTATATCAATGACGATGGACGCATCCATACGATCTTTTCCCAAACAATCACCCAGACCGGACGACTTTCAAGTTATGATCCCAATCTGCAAAATATTTCGGTGCGCGATGAAGAGGGCAAGCTTATTCGAAAAGCTTTTTTGGCCAGCAGTGAAAATCATGTGCTCATCTCCAGCGATTATTCACAGATCGAATTGCGGATCTTAAGCGCCTTGGCGCATGAGGAAAGAATGATCGAAGCATTTAACGCGCATATTGATATCCATACAAAGACGGCGATGGACATCTTTAAGTTAGCTAAAGAAGATGTCGATGCTAATTTCAGAAGGAAGGCCAAGGCGATCAATTTTGGGGTGATCTACGGCATCAGCGACTTTGGTCTTGCCAAACAAGCTGGCTTGAGCCTTAATGAAGCTAAACATTATATCGAGCAATACTTTATGACTTATCCCAACATCAAAGCCTTCTTAGACAGCTCGATCGCCTTTTGCAAAGAAAAGGGCTATGTAACGACGATGTTAAAAAGAAGGCGCTATATCAAAGAGATCAATGATAAGAATTTCATGCTTCGCGAATTTGGCAAAAGAGCTGCTATGAACTCGCGCATCCAAGGTTCGGCGGCAGATTTGATTAAATTGGCGATGATCAAGATGCAAAAAGTAATCAAAGAAAAAGGACTAAAGTCGAAAATGGTTCTTCAGATTCATGACGAGCTCATTTTTGACGTACCGCTTGATGAAAAAGAGGAAATGTTGCGTTTGATCGATGAAACGATGAAAAATGCCTACCACTTAGATGTCAAACTTGATAATTCTATCAGTTGCGCTTATTCGTGGTATGATGCCAAATAGGAGATATAAATATGCCAGAGTTACCAGAAGTGGAGACAGTTAGAGCTACTTTAGAAAATCTTATCAGTGGCGAAGAGATCATCGATGTCAAGATCCTTTATGAACCGATCATCAAGGGTGATCCTGTTAAATTCAAAAAGGCTTTGATCGGTCAACACTTTCGCCAATTTAAAAGAAGGGGAAAGTACTTGATCTTCAAGATGGACAATGTCGCCTTTATATCGCATTTAAGAATGGAAGGCAAATACTTTGTCCAACAAAGAAATGAACCCATATTGAAACACACTCATATTATTTTTGAGCTGGCCAGCGGGAAAGACTTGCGCTATGACGATACAAGAAAGTTTGGCCGAATGGAGCTGAGAGATTTTGATGACGAAGAGATAACTAGTTTAGGCGTCGAACCTTTAAGTGATGCCTTTAATATGTCTTACGCCAAGGATTTTTTGCATCATTCTAATCGCCACATCAAGGCCTTGCTCTTGGATCAAAGTTTTGTTGCAGGGATCGGCAATATCTATGCTGATGAGATCCTGTTCTTGTCGAAGATCCATCCCGATGAAGTCGCCTGCAAGTTAAACGATCAGAATATTAAGGATCTCGTTTTAAATACGAAAGAAGTTTTGACAAAGGCGATCGAACTTGGCGGGACGACTATCCGTTCCTATACTTCTTCTTTAGGAGTAACAGGGCGTTTTCAGATTAATCTTAGGGTCCACACTAAACAAGGCGAGGCATGTCCATTTTGTCAAACTAAGATCATTAAGACAAGAGTTGCCGGTCGAGGGACGTATCTGTGTCCTAACTGTCAGAGGTTAAAAAAATGAGGATTGCGCTCACCGGTTCTATCGGTTCTGGTAAAAGCAGTGCCTTAAAGATCATCAAAGATCTTGGTTTTAAGACTCTGTCTTGTGATGAGATCAATGCTGAGCTTTTAGAATATCCCCATGAAGGGTACTTTAAAATCGCCTCTGCCTTTAAGGATTGTATAAAAGATCAGCAAGTAGATAAAAAACAACTTGCCAAAATCGTTTTTAAAAACGATCAGGAATTAGATAAATTAAATAGACTGATGCATCCCTTGATCTTAAAAGAGATCAATACTTATCAAGATGATCCCTTATTTGTCGAAGTACCTCTTTTATATGAAAGCGGATTTGCGCCCTATTTCGACTATGTTTTATTGATCTATGTCGATGAAGAAATAGCATTCCAAAGACTCTTAAACAGGGGTATGAAATATGAAGAAGCCCTTGAAAGGCTCAGAAAACAAATGAGTGTTGCAGAAAAGTTGCGCTTATGTGATAAAGCAATCGACAACAGCGGCGATCTAGCTGATCTAAAAAGGGCGGTCGAAGATTTTTTAAAGGAGTTTGGCTATGCTTGGTGAAAACAAATATCTATGTGAAAATCGAATCGAATTAAATAATAGCGATATGCGTTCGCTCTATCTTTTATATTATCCTTTGATCAAAGAAGAGGCGCTTGTAGTCTATTTGGCTCTGATCTATGACCTCAATTCTAATTTTGTCAAATTAAATCATCTTTTAAATTATCTGGATTATTCGATCGATCGCTTTGAAAAGGCCTTGCACGAGCTTGAAAAGATGGGGCTTGTGATAACTTATCAAAAAAATGATGATTATATTTTTGAAGTGCAAAGGCCGCTTAGCATCGAGCGTTTTATGTCGCATGAGATCTTATCGCGCCTTCTTTTGAATGTCATCGATACTAAAAGCTATAAACGTCTTTATGAATTAAAAAATAGCAGCAGCAAGCATAAGGGTTTTACTAATGTTTCGGAAGTTTTGGAATTTGCTCACTTAAGCAAATGGAACCAAAGTCAAGAAAAGAAATATCAGAATATCAAAAAGATTACTTTAGAAGAGATGGATGTGGATGGTTTTGATATCAAGGCGGTTTTAAAAAGAGTCAATCTTCCTGATGATCTAAAAGAAAAAGATGTCTTGGAATTCATTGCGCGCAGTGGACGCTCTTTTGGCGTCAGTGTCGATGATATGTGTAAGTATGTCGTCGATGCGATTGACTATGATAAGGATGAAAATGGTTTTCCTTGCCTTAACCCGCGTTTCAATAAGTCAAAACTAATTTACTTTATCTCCAAAAGCAAGCACTTCGAACGCAGCAATTCCGATGATCCATACGAAAAACCCTGTGCTACTTTCTTAAAAGATCTGCAAAATAATAAGGAGCCCACAATCAGCGACTATCGTCTGATCGCCAGTCTTAGCAATGACTACTACCTAAAGGGTCCGGTCATTAATTATCTTTTAGAATATGTCTATTTGGAAAGAAGCGGGGAGATCAATCCTTCTTATGTCAAGTCGATCGCCGCTAATTGGCATCGTCAAAATATCGATTCGGTTTTAAAAGCCAAAGAATATCTCAGCAATCGCAAAAAACGTTTGGTATCCAAAAATGAGGAACGAGTCCAGGATATCACCCGGCCTGATTACACGATCGACAATAGCAAGTTCGATTTAAGCGATGAAGAGATGCTGAAATATCTGCCAAAGTAAAGGGGGTGCCAGAATGGATTTTAAAGATTTTACTTACTCAAACGAAGACTATCTAAATCTAAGAGAGAAGCTTGTTGATGAACTGGCTTTAGATCCTGACGTTCTAGCATTCTTAGATAGGCATGCTTTACAACTTGCTGAAGTCAAAGAGTTGACTGCTCTTAAGACCTATGCCGCTGGGCTCAAGAATTGTCACCGTTGTCATGGGCTAAGGGATTGTCCCTATCAATTGAAGGGCCGAAGTCTAGATTTAGAAGTATTGAGCAAGGGTCATGTAAGACTTATTTATCGTGATTGTCCTTACTTAAGTAAAGAAAAAAAGGAGCGCGACTTCTACCGAAATTTCATTGTCCATGATATCGCTGCTCGTTATGACAAACTCGATCTATCTTCAAAAGAGATCGATTTCAATGCGGAAAACTCCAAGATCCTATATGTCTATCTCAAGAAGATTTTGTTAGGTGAGAGAAATAAAGGCTTGTTTGTCTATGGGCCTTTCGGTGTTGGCAAGACCTATCTTTTAATTGCGCTAGCTAACTCTTTGGCTAAGGCGAATCAAAAAGTTGCCTTTTGCAAATACGGACGTCTGATCAATGAATTGCGCTCTTTATATATCAATGACCGAGATAATTTTAATTATTTCTTTGATAAACTCGTGCATGTTCCATATCTTTTCTTAGATGATCTGGGAACGGAAAGTGCCAGTTCCTTCGGACGTGATGATATCTTGTTTAACTTATTTGATCAGCGGCTCGAAAAAGGGCTTTGTACACTGATCTCTTCCAATAACGATCTCAAAACATTAAAGATCAACTATGGTCATACCAAGACGGGCGATGCCTCGATTAATGAATTAAATGCTCAAAGACTCTTGGAACGGATCGAGAAATTGTGTGATCCGATCGCTATCACAGGGATCGACCGCAGAAAATTTGAGACTTAAGCGTTTACATTTGAAGAAAAGCTTATCTTAAAAGATTATTGTGCTAAAATAAGCAAGGAGTAAATGATATGATACGAAAGATTGGGATTTTGACATCAGGTGGGGACTCGCCTGGTATGAATGCTGCCATTAGAGCGGTAACGCGTTGTGCCTTAGGTAATGGGATCGAAGTATATGGGATCCAAGATGGTTACCGAGGCTTGGTAGAAGATCGGATGCGTCCATTTAAAAAGGGCGATGTCTCAGATATCTTATCAAGAGGTGGTACAATTTTAGGTAGTGCCAGATTACCGGAATTTAAGGATGAAGCAGTCCAGGATAAGGCTTGTGCCATCCTCAAACAGAGGGAAATCGATGCCTTAGTCGTCATTGGAGGCGACGGTTCGTATCGCGGTGCTAAATCCCTGACTGATAAGGGTATCAATTGCATTGGTTTGCCAGGGACGATAGACAACGATATTCCCGGCACCGATCAAACAATTGGTTTCGACACAGCATTACACACCGTTGTGGAGGCTGTGGATAAACTAAGAGATACCTCCAGCTCACACCATCGCTGCAGTGTCGTCGAAGTTATGGGCAATCACTGCGGTGATCTAGCTGTCTATTCAGGCCTTTCGTGCGGAGCTGAGATCGTTGTCTCGCCTGAGACGGGTTATGATGAAGAAGATATCTTGGACCGTTTGCGCTATTTAGACAATCTTGGCAAAAATCATGCGATTGTAGTGATCTCAGAAAAGATCTGCGATGTTGAAGCATTGGCTCGCAAGATTTCGGCTTCTACTGGTTTCAGCGGTCGGGCAACGGTTTTAGGACATATTCAAAGAGGTGGTTCGCCAACTCCCAATGACCGTGTTCTAGCTTCACTGATGGGAGAAAAAGCCGTTGATCTTCTGGTAGCAGGGGTTGGAGGACACTGCGTGGGGATCAAAGAAAATGAGATCGTCTCATTTGCGATCGACGAAGCCTTAGCGATGCCCAAGAGCTCACGCAAGCATCTATATCGTTTATTTGATCGCTTAGTATAAGAATTAATAGGGAGTGTTTTACAAAATGACTAAACAAACAAAAATCGTCTGTACTTTAGGACCAGCGAGTGATAATTATGATACGATCCTAAAAATGGCTAAAGCCGGGATGAATATCGTCCGTTTAAATTTTTCGCACGGATCATACGAGGAACATTTGAAGCGGATCAAACTTATTCATCAAATCGAAAAGGAAAATCACATCAATCTAGGTATTATGCTAGATACCAAGGGTCCAGAAATCCGTTTAGGTGATTTTGAAAATGATCGCGAAGATTATAAGATCGGTGAAACGGTCACGATCACCAAAGAAAAGATCCTTGGAACCCACGAACGTTTTCATATCCAATGTCCAGAGCTTTTTGATGATGTCAAAGCCGGTAATTATCTTCTTATTAACGATGGCAAGATGCGCTTGACTATTTTAGCCAACAATGGAGAAGAACTTACTTGCCGAGTTGATGTCAATGGGCCAATCTCATCTCGTAAGGGTTGTAATGTACCTGGCGTTAAATTATCGATGCCTTTCGTCTCAGAAAAAGATGACGCTGATATTCGTTTTGGATGTGAACAGAATGTCGATTTCATCGCAGCTTCTTTTGTGAGAAGAGCAGAAGATGTCAATGCGATCCGTTCTATCTTGGCCGAGATGGGCAAGCCAAAGATCAATATCATCGCCAAAATCGAAAACCAAGAAGGTTTCGACAATATTGAAGAGATCTTAGAAGCGGCCGATGGAGTTATGGTTGCAAGAGGCGATCTGGGAGTCGAGGTAGAGACGGCTTTTGTTCCAATCTATCAAAAACAGATCATCCACGTCGCTAATCGCCATGGCAAGGCGGTTATTACTGCGACCCATATGCTTGATTCTATGACTTCTAATCCCCGTTGCACAAGAGCAGAAGCCTCAGATGTCGCCAATGCGGTCTTGGATGGCAGTGATGCCGTTATGTTGTCAGCAGAATCAGCAGCTGGTGATTACCCTGTTGAAGCGGTTGCGACAATGGCCAAGATCATTGAAGCGACAGAGAAAATCATTCCTTATCGCAATAATCTAGAGGTCTTAAAACAATACAACGACAAGACCGTTCAAGATGCGATCGGAATCTCGATCTCGGACGCCACTTTAACTTTGGATATTGGGGCGATCGTTGTTTTTACCCAAGGCGGTACGACAGCTAGACGTCTTTCCAAGTATCGTCCAAGTTGCCCGATCTATGCCGTTACTTTCTCTAAATCAACTCAATCGAAGCTAGAAGTATATTGGGGCGTTCACCCGATCTTCTCTAAGGTGCAAAACGAGATGACGAATGATGATGAATTAGCTAGTGCAGTAGCAAAGGCACATGGCCTAAAACCTGGACAGCTCATCATCATTTCGGCAGGCTATCCTACTGGTGAGGGCTCTGCCAATATGATGAAGATCGTGGAAGTAAAATAATTAATAAATGGGACCTTCAGGGTCCTTTTTTATATGAAGCAATGTAAGATTTTTGTATGGTTTAATACTTGAGATACATGTTAAAATAGAACATGTGAAAGTACTATTATATTTTGAAAGCGAGAAGGTCCTTTCGATCTCTGGGATCGGTAGGGCGCGTCGTCATCAGATTATGGCATGCGAGAGCGCTGGGATCGATTATACATTGAATCCTTTAGATAACTATGATATATTGCATATCAATACCACCTTATTAAATTCAAAATCAATGGTTGAGAATGCACGCCGTCATAGGCGCAAAGTTATTTATCATGCGCATTCCACGCAAGAAGATTTTCGCAATTCGTTTTTGTTTTCGAATCAGCTCGCACCTTTTGTCAAACATCATCTCATCTCTTTATATTCCAGTGCCGATGAGATTATCACGCCGACCGATTATGCCAAGAAGCTCTTAGAGGGCTATGGGATTAAGGTGCCTATCACCGCGATCTCTAATGGCATCGATCTAAACCGCTTTGTCTACAATAAAGCAAAGGTCGAGGCTTTTCGTCGCTATTTTTCGCTAAATGAAGATGATAAAGTAGTTCTCGGTGTAGGGATGTTATTTGAAAGAAAGGGCATTTTGGATTTTTTTGAAGTCGCCAGAGCCTTGCCTCAATATAAGTTTATCTGGTTTGGCACAACGCCCAAGATTTCTCTTCCTCACAGCATCAACAAGGCTCTTGAAGATCCGCCGATCAACGTGATCATGCCAGGCTATGTCAAGGGGGCGATCATCGAAGGAGCTTACTTAGCCAGCTCTTGTTTTTTCTTTCCTTCTTTTGAGGAGACTGAAGGGATCGTGACACTTGAAGCTTTGGCCTCAAGACAACAGGTTATCGTACGCGATATCGGAGCGTTTGAAGGTTGGCTCGAAAACGGCAAAAACTGTTATATGGGCAACAATGTAGAAGACTTTATTCATTTAATCGATTCATATATTAAAAAGGAATTAAGACCGACGATCGATGCAGGCTATGAAGTTGCCAAAGCTCGTTCGATCGATGCGGTTGGCCGAGAGCTTAAAAAAGTTTATGAAAGGGTCTACCAAAGCTTATGATTAAAAAGATTTTCTCGAATACCTTTGTCAATCTGGGATTAATATTGGCAATCGGTGCCCTCGTTTTGTGGTTGGTATTAAAAGATGATCCTCAAACTGTATTAGCTTCGATCACCAGCGCTGATCCTATGCTCATCTTAGTTGCGCTACTGGCGGTCTTTTTATGGCAATTTATGGTCGGGCTTTGTCTCAAGGTTTTGACCAATATCACCCATCCTGAATATAAGGCTAGTCAGGGTCTTTTGAATTCCTTTGTCGCTTCTTTGTTCCATGGTTTGACTCCATCGGCCAGCGGCGGGCAGATCGCCCAAATCTATGTCTATAAGAAACAAGGAGTTGATATTGGTGATGCAGGAAGTGTCTTGTGGTTAGAATTTATTATTTATCAAAGTGTACTTACTTTGGTCTCATTGTTTTTTATTGTAGTCAAATTTCCTTTCTTTTATCATAATTATTCCAATCTCTTCCTCATTGTCATTATTGGTTTTGTGCTTAATACAGCCATCATCTTTTTTATCTATGGTTTGGCTAAATTTAAACGCCTTCATGACTGGATCAAAAACAAGGGAGTCTATCTTGGCTATAAGATCCATCTTGTCAAAGATCCGGAAAAAACGATCGAAAGGATCGAAGTGCAACTGGAAAAGTTCCGCTGTGAATCTCAAAAGCTGGGACATAATAAGGGTGTTATCATCAAATGTGCACTACTTTGTGTTTTGCGCTTGCTTTTATATTACGTTGTTCCCTATATCGTTTTTTTAGCCTTGGGTGTACCTTTTTCTTGGGATATGTTTTTAAATGCGATCGCAATGGGATCCTTTGTCTCGATTGCGACTGGTTTGATTCCCATCCCTGGCGCCAGCGGTGGAGCGGAGGCGATCTTTATTCTGATGTTTGGCAATCTTTTCGGGGCCGAACTGATATCGGGAGCGATGTTGCTTTGGCGTTTTTTAACTTTCTATTTAGTAATGTTTATCGGGGCGATTTGTTTTGCTTATTTGCGTTTAAAACGTTAGGAGGGTGAAGTTTTGCGGATCGGATTGTTTTCAGATACTTATTTGCCTGATGTTAATGGGGTTGTTACATCGGTCGAATTACTGCGCAAAAAACTTTGTGAATTAGGGCATGAAGTTTTTGTTATCTGCACTTATAAAGGCCTTTTAAAAGTTGAAAAAGAGGGCAATATTATTCGTTTGCCTGGAATTGAAGCAAAAAAACTATACGGTTATGCTTTGACCTCGCCCTTGCATCCTTTGATGATGGATGAGATTAAGGATTTAGAGCTTGATATCATCCATCTTCATACTGAATTCGGGGTCGGCATTTTTGGACAAATGTGTGCGGAATCTCTCCATATCCCCTTAGTCAGGACTTATCATACAACTTATGAAGATTATACCCATTATATTAATTTTTTGCACAGTGATTCCTTTGATAAACTAGCAAAAAAAATAGTTATCAACTGGACTAAGTATTTGGGCCGACACTGCCTTAGGATGATCGTTCCTTCAAAAAAAACCTACGATCTACTCGTATCGAGTTATGGTTTAAAAGTGCCAATCGATATAATCCCTACCGGTATCGAACTTGATCGTTTTGACCCGAAAGATAAAGATGATGCAGAATGCCAAAAGGTCAAAGATTCATGTAAGGTCGGGCCAAAAGAAAAGCTTCTGCTGTATGTGGGAAGGGTCGCTCAAGAAAAATCGATCGATCTGCTTATAAGGACGATGAGCCTAGCTAAAGATCTAAAGGTCAAGCTTTTGATCGTGGGCGGTGGACCAGATCTAGAAAATCTTAAGGATCTTGTCAATCAATCAGGTCTGCAGGATAAGGTCTATTTTGCCGGCAAGGTTCCTTTTGTTGAGGTACCGCAATACTATCATGCCTGTGATGCCTTTATCAGTGCATCAACTAGCGAGACGCAGGGTATGACATATGTCGAGGCAATGTCTAGCGCTAGGATCATTTTCGCTAGAAGAGATGAATGTGTCAAAGAGCTCCTGTATGAAGGGGAGAACGGTTTTTATTTTGACAACGAGCAAGAGCTTTATGCTAAGATCAAATCCTTTTTGGCTTTAGATGAAAAAAAGACTAATGCGATGGAAGAAAAATCATTAAGCATCGCGCGTGAATTTGATGCTGGGGTTTTTGCTGAACGAGTCTATTCTGTGTATACTAAGGCTATGAACGCTTTTCATGATTATTACCTTTTAAAAGACGTCCGTCTTTATAATGACTATGTTAAATTGAAATTAGAAAACGGTTTTAAAGAGAAGGAAGATCTCATTGTCTCCCTAGACAGTTTTCTAAACGAGGGCTTGCGCAAAGGCATGCAGCTTCAAAGTTCGACCTACGATCGTCTTAAAATGAAAGAAACTTCGATCTTGGCCTATGTTGACTGCTTGAAGGCATTAGCGCGCAAGGACTATACAATCAAACAGATGTATGATCACATACAGAAAAAATATGACAAGATCGAGATCGAGGATGTCAACGCTGTAATTGAACGCCTCTTAAAACAGGGCTTATTGAATGATGAAGCCTATGCTAGATCAAAAATAGAAAGCTTTGAGACGAAACTTTTCTCGTATAAGCATATCTTTAATTCTTTGCGCAAGGATGGTGTCCCCATTGAAATCATTACAAAAGTCTTGGCGCAAGACGAGGATAGGGAACTAAAAAAAGCTTATAAACTCGCTTTAAAATATCAAAACAATTATCGCCAGCGTTCCTTAAAGATGCAGATTGTGATGCTTAAACGCAAACTGTACGAGGAGGGTTTCACCAATGAAGTGATCGAAATGGCAATCAAAGATCTTGATTTTAGTGAAGCCAGTTTTAATGAGATCGAAAACTTAAGACGCGAGGCTAAAAAAGCTAAGGAGCGCTACAGCAAGAAGCTCGAAGGCACGCAATTGCGCAATCGTGTTTATCACTACTTGGCTTCTAAAGGTTATAGCAGTGATAATATTTATACAATTTTGAATGAAATGAGGTGGAAGGATGAGTAAGAAAGTAATTGATTTTAAAGAGGGTGAGCATTTAGAGTTGGATCTCTTAGTCGCTGGCCTCGTCAAGGGTACGACTAACTCAGGGGCACCTTATCTCAGTTTAATCTTGCAAGATGATTCGAAGGATATCGAAGCCAAGATCTGGGATGTAAAGCCGGAGATCGCCAGAGAAATGGAAGTAGGTAAAGTCTTTCACTTTGAATTTGATGTAATTAAATATCGCCAAAATCTCCAATTGAAGATCACTAAAGTCCTGCCCCTTATTCAAAGCGAGATCGATAAAAGCCGGTTTATCTTCAAGTCGCCGATCAAAAAGGAAGCCTTGCGTGAAGCGGTGCAGGCTTCGATCAATCGGATCAAAGATCCGATCATTGCAAAGTTGGTCGTCGCCTTGTTGAACGACTATGGTGAAGCATTTTACGAATATCCTGCCGCCAGCAAGATCCACCATTCTTTTATCGGCGGTTTAGCGACTCATGTCAAGGGGATGCTAGAAGTGGGTAGCGCTCTTTGTGAGATCTATCCCCAGGTTGATTATGACTATCTTTGTGCCGGCATTATTCTGCATGATTTAGGTAAGATCGAAGAACTCTCATCGCCTATTGTGACTGAATATACCACTAAAGGCAAGCTCTTAGGCCATATATCGATTTTACAAGCTAAGTTGACTAAGATCGGGGAAGAACTTAAACTGGCCGATAGTGAAGAACTTATGTTGCTAAGACACATGGTCTTGTCTCATCACGGTCATTTAGAGTTCGGCTCGCCAGTCAAACCTATGACGCTTGAAGCGGAACTCTTATATTTGATCGACAACATAGATGCTCGGATCAACACGATCACAAAGGCCCTTGACCAGATCAAGGAAGGGGAGTTTACTCCTAAAATGTTTGCCTTAGAAAACCGCAGTTTTTATAAGCATAAGAAAAGTCAAGTTTAGAACTTGACTTTTTTACTGAGTTCTTGGAGATCGTATTGATTTTCGCTAAATTCGATCTTTATCGTATCATTGATCGTATAACGAGGAATAATATGGATATGTAAATGCATCATGGTCTGTCCGGCTATTTCGCCCTTGTTTATCAGGATATTGTAGGCGCTGAAACCAAGTTTTTCTTCAAGGTGTTTTGCGATCATTTGGACTTTCGCCATGAGCTCTTTTAATTCATCGCTTGTGATCTCATCGAGATCCTGATAATGTTTTTTGGGCATGACCAGTGTGTGGCCCATCGTAGTTTGGGCTAGATCTAAAATTGCAAGGACCTTCTCATCTTCATAGACTTTATTGGAAGGTATTTCACCTTCAATTATTTTACAGAAGACACACATTATTCAAAAGCCTCGTAAACGGCGTGTACGAGATCATAGGTCCTCTGATCATATACTTCGACGTTGTGCTTGCTGAGATATGAATTGATGATCGTATCGCTGTCATAATCTTCGCTTAAGATCGAATAGAATTCATCTTTGAAGTTATTGACGTCAAGGTCATCGATTGCGCAGATATAATAACGATAAGTATCATAACTATTACCGTCGGCATCAGTGGCGGTCGTAGTCGACATCAAAACGCTGGAATGACCAGTGCTTGTAGCTGTATTAAAATATTCTTTTACTTCAAAGGGTAGATCACTTTTGTCAGTGATAACTTCTTGAGTGATCTCATCTTCGTAGCCGACTTCCTTGGCAGCATCTTCAAAGCTTGTGCCTTCCTCTAATAAACTATACATATTAGAAGCTGTCTCAGCATCATCAAAGTAGATCGCTTTACCCATGACTGGCTTATATTCCTCTAATAAGCTTTCTTCATTTTCGCTAAAGTAGGCATTATTGAGTTCGTCGATGATATTTGAAAGGCGAATTGAATCTCTGATTACATCTTCTCCGCCATAATAGTTGACAGCCGTCTCATAATCATCGCCATATTCTTCTTTCAAAGAGTTGATCTCATCTTCGATCGCCGCTTCGATCGATGCTTCATCTAAACCTTCAAGTTCAGCCAGGTCATTGTAAAGCGCCATCGTGATAGTGTTGGTATAGTCGTTATTCTTCATATCTTCAAAGAAATCCTGTTTTGTATAGTTGACGCCATCACCAGTAATTACAGCGGTATTTTGGTCTGAGACTAATGCTGAATTAGAACTGCAGGCTGACAGGGCAAATACACAAAGCAAAATGACTAATAATTTTTTCATCTTATTCTTCCTCCTCGCCTTGGATCTGGGACAAGATCTCATCTCTTAACTGTTCGTCTTGAATCGTGATCCCTAATTCTTCCGCTTTTTCTAAAAGAGGAGCATTATACAAGACGACGTCATCGCCATAGACCGCCGTTAAGAAATCACTAGTCTCATATAGATCTTCGATATTTTCAGAATTGCAGTAGATGATATGGTAACCGTATTGCGATAAGAAAGGTTCGCTCATCTCGCCTTCATTCACGGTCATTGCCACCTTTTTAAAGGCGTCGACATAACTTGTATTTGTATCGTCGAAATAACCTAAGAAACCGCCATCTTTTGCACTTCCGTCATCTGAATACTCAATCGCGACATCTTCAAAGGCTTCGCCATTTGCTAAAGCTTCCAGCACTGCGTCGTATTTGGCCTGTTCTTCTTCTGTCATATTGGCGGTGTAGACTGTTTCGCCGTCTTCATTCTCTTCAAAAGTGACATCCTTGACTTTGATCAGAATATGCGAGATCAATTTGGGATGGTTCTTTTCCACATAGGGCTTAACATATTCATCGTAGTGTTCCCTGAGATAATCAGCTCTTAAGGCTTGGGCTTTTTGTACGTAGATATAGTAGTCATCAAGATCTTCGCTTGAGCCATAACCTAGTGACTGCATTTGCGTCGTCGCTTCTTCTTCGCCGTATTGGCTGATGAAATAAGCTGCTTGATTTGAAGCGATATCTTGCATTTCGCTGGTCGTTTCGATCGCTTTGTCACAGACGAGCTCATCAAATTTACGATATAAGGTGCTGATACCATAACTCTCTTTTAGATCTTCGTAGAGCTCATCAGCGGTGTAATTTTGACCGTCGATCGTGTAGATGAGATAAGATCCGTCTTCTTCTTTCGCTGTAATTTCAACAGGACGATTCAGGTAGCTATTGACTGCATAGACACCAATGAAGGCCACGAATAAGACAGCGATCATGATAACGAACCAGAATCGTTTCAATATATCTTTAATATCCATAAGTTTCCTCCTATATAGCCTTACCATTATAGCTTAGAAAACACAAAGTTGTAAATTTTATCGAGCTTGATTTCACCTAAAATTCAGATATCTATTACAAAATACTAATAAATAGTAATTAAAGCGTTTTTATGGGCAATATGCTATAATCTTTGGCGTTGGAGGTAATATGGAACACGTATTAAAAATTAAAGATCTACATGTGAGTGTTGACGATAAAAAGATCCTCAAGGGAGTGAACCTGACCGTTAAGTCTAATGAGGTCCATGCTTTAATGGGTCCCAACGGCAACGGCAAATCGACGTTATTACAAGCCATCATGGGTCATCCCCGCTATCGGATCGATCAGGGCGAAGTGTATTTTGATGATGTCGATATACTTTGCAAAAGGGTTGATGAAAGAGCGAAGGCCGGCTTATTTTTGGCAATGCAATATCCTTTGACGATCTCTGGGGTTACTAATTCCGATTTTCTAAAGGCTGCCATTAACGCTAAAAGAGATGAGCCGATCTCGCTATTTAAATTTATTAAAGGGATCGAAGCTAATATTAAAAAATTGCATATGAAGGAAGATCTGGCACATCGCTTTGTCAACGATGGTTTTTCAGGCGGCGAAAAGAAACGCAACGAGATCTTGCAGATGATGATGTTAAGACCGGAAATAGCCATGTTAGATGAGATCGATTCCGGTTTGGATGTCGATGCGATCAAATTAGTAGCTGACGCCTTAAATGAATTAAGGTCAGAAACGGGTTTAGGCATGATCGTTGTCTCGCACTACGAGCGTTTCTTCGATATGATCAAGCCGACTCATGCCCATGTCATTGTCGATGGCCGGATTGTTGTTGAAGGGGATGAGGAACTAGTCAAGCGGATCGATCAAGACGGCTATGATTGGCTATATCGCGAATTGGATATCAAACCCGTAAAGATCAATGAGCGTCCTTTAGTCTATTCTTTGGGAACCTGCGCTCATCAAAGGATGAAAGACAATGGTTGATTATTTGATCAAGGACGTCGATTCTAGGCATCTTCATCTTAATAGAGATGTCAATTATATTTTACTAGTCAATGACGATCTAAAACTGAGTTTGGAACTTGATGGGGAGAGTCATTTAATCATCTTAAATCAGGCTTCAAAAGATATTAGGATCCAAAACACAGGCACTTTGAAAAAAGATGCCTACCTTAAGATCACATATATCGACTTGAGCGCTCACGGCCTTGACCTATCAAGTGATATAAGCGTGGATGAAGGAGCAAGCTTAGAGGTTGTTTTAAAGATATTGGTCGCAACGAGTAAACAGGTCAAGATGAATTATGTTAATCATAAGGCTCACAGCAGCGTCCTCATTGATAACTCGGCGATCGTTTTAAAAAATGGCGATCTTAATTTGCGCTGTACGGGCGATATTAAAAAAGGCGCCCATCATAGTGCTTCGCACCAACACACAAGGACCTTGACCTTCAATGAGGTCAAAAGAGCTCTGTGCATTCCTGAACTTCTGATCGATGAAGATGAGGTAGAAGCTTCTCACGCCCTGAGCTCTGGCGCAATCGATGAGGATATCCTGTTTTATATGCAGACGCGCGGTCTGGATGAAAAAGCGGCAATGCGGCTTTTGATCCATTCTTATTTGATGTTGGATGAAAAGATCGATCAAAGTCTTATGGATAAATTAGAAAAGCAGGTGGATGAGATATGTATGATGTATTAAAAGTTAGAAATGATTTTCCGATGATCCAAACGCTCAAAGAGCGGCATATGATCTATTTAGATAGTGCAGCGACCTCTTTTAAGCCACAGTGCGTCATTGACAAGGTCAATGAGTATTATACTAAGGAAAACGCCAATATTCATCGCGGTGATTACGATCTTTCTTTTGAAGTTTCAGACGAATACGAAAACGCCCGCAAGACTTGCGCTAAATTTTTGAACGCCAAAAAATGGGAAGAGATCGTTTTTACCAACGGGGCATCTAGTGCCTTAAATCTTGTGGCCTATGGTTATGGACAAAAGTTCTTAAAAGAAGGTGATGTCATCTTATCGACCGAGGCTGAGCATGCCTCTAATATCCTTCCCTGGTTCAAGGTTTCCGAAGTGACAGGGGCAAAAATCGAATACATAGCCTTAAACCATGACGGGACCTTTGATATTGAAAGCTTTAAAAAGGCGATGCATGAGGGGGTCAAGGTCGTTACGTTAGCCCATGTCTCTAATGTCTTAGGTTATATCATGCCAATCAAAGAGATCACTAAGATCGCCCACGAATATGGGGCAGTGGTTGTAGTGGATGGCGCACAAAGCGTACCTCATCTCAAGACTGATGTTTGTGATCTCGATATGGATTTTTTATGTTTCAGTTCTCATAAGATGTTGGGTCCAAGCGGTGTTGGCGTCTTATATGGCAAATATGAGCTTTTAGATCAAATGGATCCCTTTATGTTGGGTGGAGGGTCTAATGCGCGTTTTGATATTTGCGGTAATATTCTTTTAAAGAATCCGCCTTTTAAATTTGAAGCCGGAACACCTTGTGTAGAAGGAGTTTTAGGATTCAAGCGAGCTTTAGAGTATTTAATGGACTTAGGTATGGATAATGTTCAAAAGTACGGGCATGAACTGCATGCTTACTTTATGGAACGCATGAAGGAACTCGATAATGTAGAGGTCTATAATCCACACGCCCAAACTTCGATTGTAACCTTTAATGTTAAAAATATCTTTGCCCAGGATGTAGCTGCTTATCTCAATAAGATGGGTATTGCTTGCCGCAGTGGAAACCACTGTGCCAAGATCTTATTGAATGTGATCGGAGCATCTGAGACCATTAGAGCTTCTGTTTATCTGTATAACACCAAAGAAGAGATCGATTATCTTATTGAAACCTTAAAAGGAGTAACACTTGAAAAGTGTATCGGAGCCTCATTATGATGGAAGAAAGTTTAAAAAGAGCGATCATATTAGATCATTATCAGCATCCCCGCAATAAAGGGCTCAAAGATGATCCAAGCTATATGTCGCGCCATATGGCGGCTGATTCGTGCATTGACGACATTACGGTCATGATGAAAATCGAAGATGGAGAAGTCAAAGACGTCTGTTTTGACGGTCAGGCTTGTACGATTTCGACGTCTTCTACTTCGATCATGTCGACATTGATCAAAGGACAAAGCGTTGAAAAGGCCCTTATGATCATTGATGAATACTATAAGATGATCGATGAAGAGCATTATGATGCAGAAGTATTGGAAGAAGCTAATGCCTTTGATACCCTCTCTAAACAGGCTAATCGGATCAATTGCGGTACGATCGGTGTCAAGGCGATGAATGAGATGTTAAGGGAATATCAAAATGGACAACAATAAAGAGATATTAAAGAGTCAGGATGAATATGCCTATGACTTCAAAGATCCTGATGTAGCTATATTCAAGACAAAAAAAGGTTTGAGCGAAGAAATTATACGTGAGATCTCTTTTCATAAAAACGAGCCGGACTGGATGCTTGAATTAAGGCTCAAGGCTTACCACAAGTTTTTAGAGCTACCTTTACCGAATTTCGGGCCCGATCTTAGTGCGATCGATTTTAATGACTTTACATATTATATCAAACCATCTGAGAAAGTAGAAAAAGACTGGGGCGAAGTACCAGAGACGATCAAAAATACCTTTGATAAGCTCAAGATCCCCGAAGCTGAGCAAAAGTTTCTGGCTGGGGTGTCGACGCAATATGAAAGTGAAGTCGTCTATCATAATATGCTAAAAGAAGTAGAAGATAAGGGTATTATCTTTTATGATACCGATACGGCTTTGAAGCGCTATCCCGACCTTGTCAAAAAGTATTTCGGCAAGCTGGTATCATATGCCGACAATAAGTTCGCGGCTTTAAATACGGCTGTCTGGTCAGGCGGTTCATTCATATACGTACCAAAAGGAGTTAAGCTCGATAAGCCCTTGCAATCCTATTTCAGGATCAATTCGGAAGAAATGGGACAATTTGAAAGGACGCTGATCATTGTTGAAGATGAAGCTGATCTTCATTATGTCGAAGGATGCACAGCTCCCCGCTATTCAAAAGATTCTTTGCATGCAGCTGTTGTAGAGATTTTTGTGGGCAAAAAGGCCAAATGCCGCTACTCGACTGTTCAAAACTGGTCCAGCAATATCTTAAATCTGGTCACCAAAAGGGCAATCGTTAAAGAAAACGGACTGATGGAGTGGATTGATGGCAATATCGGCTCACACTTAAATATGAAATATCCCTGTTGTGTATTAAGTGAAGAGGGGGCACGGGGCGTCTGCATTTCGATTGCTGTAGCTTCAAATGCGCAATTTCAAGATGCCGGGGCTAAGATGATCCATCTTGCACCCCATACTTCTAGCAACATCGTTTCTAAGTCTTTATGCCGCAAGGGCGGTAAGGTCAACTACCGCGGCCTTGTCGAAATGGGCCCTAAAGCTGAAAAGGCGAAGGCTAAAGTAGAATGTGACACACTGATCTTAGATAAGTTTTCAGCAAGCGATACTATCCCCACTAATATCGTAAAAAACTCGACGGCAACTATCGAGCATGAGGCGACAGTTTCCAAGATTTCTGAAGATCAGTTGTTCTATTTGATGTCGCGCGGTTTAAGTGAAGAGGATGCTACGCAAATGATCATCTTAGGCTTTATTGAACCTTTCACAAGAGAACTGCCGATGGAATACGCAGTTGAATTAAATCAGCTGTTAAGGATCGATATGGAAGGCTCGATCGGATGATAGAGCTTTATAAGCCGAGCCTAGCGGAATTAGACTTTCGAAAAGAACTTTTGCAGGATGAAGCTACCATGGCTTTTAATCATGCCTATGGTGGTACAATAGCTTTCAAAGATATAAAGACTTGGTATAATAAATGGCTCGTCAAAGACGACGAGCATTTTTATCGCTATGTTAAAAATAATGATCTTTTCGTGGGTGAAGTGGCCTATTATCTTGAAGAAGATAAATGGCTTATCTCGATTATCATCAAAGATGAGTTTCGTAAAAGAGGATATGCTAAAAAGGCCCTTAGCTTATTATTTGAGGAGTGCAAAGCCCATGATATCAGAGAGATCTATGACATGATCGCAGTTGATAATCCTTCGATCGATCTGTTTCTCGACCTGGGATTTACTATAATCGATCGAAATGAGGAGTATATATTGATCAAAAAAGCTTTAGATTAGTTTCTCTTTTTAAAAGTATGATTAAACCTTTTAAACTGGCTTTGGGGATCATTTAATTTGACAAGCAATTAAAAATTACTATACTTAAAGAGTAAAAACTGTGAATAAGACATGACCTCTTAAGACTTGTTTATAGCGAGATCTAGATGGTGGAAGTAGATCAATGAAGTTAAGAGTGTTACTACTTAGGAGTTGCCCCTTGTAATGAGGCGGCCGTAAGCTTGCGTTAAGAGTTTGAGTAATAAGTTAAGGTGGGACCTCGCAAATATGCGACCTTTGGTTTCACCTTTTATTTATTTTAAAGGAGGTTTGTATGTTAAAGATCAAGGAAAATGAGCGCTTAGCTTTGCTTAATCACTCCTGTGCCCACCTTTTGGCACAGGCGGTCTCGCATCTTTACCCAGGTGCTAAATTTTGGGTTGGACCTGTTATTGATGAAGGCTTTTATTATGATATGGATCTAGGCGATCGCGTCATTAAAGAAGAGGATTTACCAGCCATCGAAAAAGAGATGAAGAAGATTGCCAAAGATGGCAAACGTATCGTACGCCATGAGATCTCAAAAAAAGAAGCTTTAGAAATGTTTAAAGATGATCCCTATAAGATCGATCTGATCAATCAGATGGCTGATGATACTAATATTTCCTGTTATACTCAAGGCGATTTTTGCGATCTTTGTCGTGGCCCGCATGTTGAAAGTGTCAAAGAGTTGAAACACTTTAAACTATTGAAGGTTTCAGGGGCTTATTGGAAGAATGACGCCCATAATAAGATGCTGCAAAGGGTTTATGGTATCTGTTTTGATACCAAAGAAGAGTTGGATGAACACCTATATAAACTAGAAGAAGCCAAAAAGAGCGATCACCGAAAGCTTGGCAAGGAACTAGGCATCTTCATGCTTAGTGAATATGCACCAGGCTGTCCGATCTTTTTGCCCAACGGGATGATCTTGAGAAATATTCTTGAAAATTTCTGGTATGAAGAGCACAGCAAAGAAGGCTATGAATTTGTTAAGACTCCGATCATGATGTCAAGGGAACTCTGGGAGACTTCAGGCCATTGGGATCATTACCAAAACAATATGTACACGACCTTAGTCGATGATCACGAGTTTGCGATCAAACCGATGAATTGTCCAGGATCGCTGGTTGTTTATAAGGCTGGTCTTCATTCTTACCGCGATCTTCCTATTCGTATGGGCGAACTGGGCTTAGTTCATCGCAATGAGGCCAGCGGCGCTTTAAGCGGCCTGTTCAGAGTTAGATCATTTACGCAGGATGACGCTCATATCTTCTTAAGAGAAGATCAAACAGAAGCAGAAGTTATTCGTCTTATCAACTTTATCGACCGCTTTTACAAGATCTTCCATCTTGACTATACGATCGAATTGTCAACTCGTCCTGAAAAGGATTATATTGGCTCATTAGAAACCTGGGATCGGGCAGAAAAAGCCTTGGCTAGCGCGTGTGAACATGCAGGTAAGACGCTTAAGGTCAATCCTGGTGATGGTGCCTTTTATGGACCTAAGCTCGACTTCCATATCTTTGATAATTTAGGACGAGAATGGCAATGTGCAACGATCCAGCTCGATATGAATCTACCAGAGCGCTTTGATATCAATTATATCGATGAAAACGGCGAGAAGAAGCGGCCCTTGATGCTACACCGTGTCATTTTCGGCTCAATTGAACGCTTTATGGGTATTTTGATCGAGCGTTATAAAGGCGTCTTCCCATTATGGTTAGCGCCAGAACAAGTAGTGATCATACCAGTTCATCATGAAAATCACCTGGCGTATGCCAATGAAGTTTTAGATAGATTAAAAGAAGTAGGTCTAAGAGCAAGCGTTGATAGCCGCAATGAAAAACTAGGTTATCGGATGCGTGAAGCCCAAACCAAGAAGATACCATATGTCATCGTCTTGGGCGATAATGAGATGAAGGAGCACAGTGTCAATCTTAGAAGACATGGCAAGAAGGATACCCGTATTCTAAGCCTTGATGAATGTGTCAAGCTTCTTCATGAAGAAGATCTCAATAAGATCTATGTGGAAGATTAAAAAACAGCTGACGATCATTTGGCTTTTGTCGCTGGCTGTCATCATCAGCATTTGCCTATATCTATTGATGATTGTATAAGGAGGTCAAGGCCTCCTTTTTAAATTAAAAATAGCCCGGAGGCTATTTTTGGAGTATTTGTTTTAAATGCTCAAGAATCTCTTCGTATTTTATATCACTTTTTTCATTGCTGCGGCGATCTTTTAACTCTACCAGACCTTCGCTTAGCTTTTTGCCAAGGGTAATCTGATAGGGAATACCGATAAGATCCATATCATTGAATTTAACACCGGCTCGTTCATCACGATCATCTAATAAGACTTCAATTCCAGATTTACTTAGCTCATCGTGCAATTCTATTGCTGATCTGACCTGGTTTTGATCCTTGGTATTGGTAGTGATGATCGCCACTTCAAACGGGGCAACACTTAAGGGCCAGATGATGCCGTGTTCATCGTGATTCTGTTCGACTAAAGCAGCCATTACCCGACCAAGGCCTATCCCATATGAACCCATCCAGACATATTCGCTCTTATTCTCTTCGTTTAAGTAGCTAAGATCGAGTGCCTTGGAATACTTGGTGCCAAGCTTAAAGGTATTGCCGATTTCTATACCTTTGGTAAAGGATAACTTCTTACCACAATGCGGGCAGAGATCGTCTTCGCCGATCTGGCGGATATCGGCCATGATATCATATTTAAAATCTTTGAAGTTGACATTGATCAAATGGTGGTCACTCTTGTTGGCGCCGGTGATAAAGTTGCACATATCTTTGAGAGCTTCATCAACAATTATTTTGCAATCAAGTCCAATAGGTCCTGCAAAGCCCACCTTAGCTTTAGTCAATTGTTCAACAACCTTTTGATCGGCTAATTCGACCTCAAAAGCGTTTAAAACTTTAGCTAGTTTAGTTTCTGATACTTCGTGATCCCCTCTTAACAAGACAGCTACATTTTCGCCATCACAAGTGTAGATCAAGGTTTTAACGAATTTATCTTCCGCTAGATTTAAATAAGCGCAGACATCTTTGATCTTACCGGCATTTGGTGTATAGACTTCTTCAATTTTTAGGGGCTCTTCATAAGGGTTGGCCTGATATTGACATTTTGCGACTTCAAGATTAGAAGTATAACCGCAATGATCGCAATAAACGATCGTATCTTCACCGATCGGGGTGATCGCTTGAAATTCCTCTGATAAAAGTCCGCCCATGACACCTGTATCGGCTTTGACGATACGATAATCGATCTCCATCTCATCAAAAGACTTTTTATAGGCTTCAAACATTTTTTGATAGGAGACATCAAGACCATCTAGATCGCGATCAAAGGAATAAGCGTCCTTCATTAAAAATTCTTTGACCCTGATCAAGCCAAAACGCGCACGCGGTTCGTCGCGGTATTTGTTTTGGAATTGATAAAGGTTGAAGGGCATGTGTTTATATGATCGGATCATCATTTTGGCAGCCAGCGCAAAGAGCTCTTCGTGAGTTGGCCCAAGGTCCATACCCTTGCCGTTTCGGTCTTTTAAGCGGAAGATACTCTTGCCGAAATTTTCAAGCCGGCCCGATTTTTCATAGTACTCTTCAGCGATCAAAGCAGGCATTTTGACTTCTTGAGCCCCAGCTTCTTCCATATGTTTACGGATGATGCCTTCGATCTTGTTTTGAACTTTAAGACCTAAAGGCAGCATCATATAGATGCCAGCCGAGGTTTTTTTAATATAGCCTGCCTTGACCAAAAGATTACCACTGATGGAATCTTCGTCTTTGACATCTTCTCTTAAGGTATAAAAATACTTGTTTTTTAATTTCATATTTTCTCTCCAAACCTTAAAAATTATACAATATCAGCTTTAACTTGTCACTTAGATCTCGCCTTTAAAGCGACGGGTAATTTGTTCGAGTTTTTCTTTTTTAACGGCTAGATCTTTTTTGATCATATCGATCTTTTTCTCGTCAAAGCTTTTCTCAAAGCGTTTATTTAAGGCGTTGCGCAGATCCTTATGTACTTTTTTGTAGTCGGCTTTAGCTTGTAGATAATCTTTTTTGATCTTATTTGGCAAGGCCTTAAAATCGGGATAGGCCGCAAGGATCCTTCTTTCTAGTAAATTATGATCTTTCAAAAGTGCACGTACTTCTTTAGCGATCTCTTCTGTATCATCTTTGCCGCTATGATCGATTTCTTGTTTAACTATATTCATCAAGAAATGAGACAGGATGTAATCGCTAAGGATCAAGATAATAATGAAGATCGCCGCAATCTTTAAAAATCCATCGCTTAATTGCCCGACTAAATTGAAGTAATGGGGTGCGATAAAGCGGACGATCACCACCGAAGCTAAACCGAATAAGATTAGATTACCGATCCAGATCCTGCCGTTTAGGTTCATAGGTTTACTTGAATAATCCCACCAGCGGGCATGGAAGACCTTTTCCATATACCAGCTAGTAAAATATTCCAAGGCGCCGCATATGACAAAGCCAGTCCAAAAAGTTTCGGCGATCGTTCCTCTATAGCCGATAAGACCGCCAACCAGGATCGTCACGCTTACAACGCCCCAGCCATAGATCGGGCAATAGGGGCCGATCAAAAAACCCCGATTGATAAAATGGTGGTATTGGATATATTTGAGCGTGACTTCCATAAGCCAGCCCAAGACCGCGAACACAAAAAACAATAAGACAAATTCATAAAATAAGTGCATACAAACTCCTTAGATCTTAATATCGATCCATTTTCCCTGATGATAGCGGGTCGTAAAAAAGATAAAACGGGACAGCTGATCAGATAATACCCCGATCCAAATACCGGTCAAACCCAGATTGATAATGCCGCCTGCGAAAGACCAAGTAATAAGCGTACGGATCAAAGTAACGGAGATAAGCGAGGCAAAAAGCGTATAGCGCGCATCTCCTGCACCTCTAAGACAGCCTGCGTAAATGACTTGCGATATTTGAAAGACCATAATGATACCGATGAAGTTCATGATCATGGCACCCATATCTAGGATGATAGCTTCATCAAAGAAGAAGCCGAAGAGATCTCTTCCAAAGAGGAACATGATAATCATTAAGATCAGCGAAATAATGAGTCCCATTAGTTGACAATAAGTACCGTATCTTTTGGCTAAAGGTCCATTTTTTTCGCCCAGACTGCGTCCGATCAGGGCGACAGCCGCCACTTGCATTCCATCGCCAAAGGAGAAAGACAGGCTCAAAAAATTCATGCCTACTTGATGGGCGGCAAAGGCATTAGTACCTAGCTGAGCAGCGATGATAGCCGTTGTCAGAAAGCCAATACGCATCGCGATGTTTTCAATGAAGAAATTAGAGGAAAGACGAATAATGCTGCCTAAGGTCATAAGACTGGGACGGATCTTCTCATCGATGATATAGGCGATATTAATATAGCTGTTATTTTTTAAAAGGGACATGATCGCCATGACAAAGGAAACGATCGTACCTAAAACCGTTGCTAAAGCAGCTCCAAATAAACCAAGAGCTGGAAAACCAAAGTGGCCCTCGATCAAAAGATAATTAAAAAAGATATTGATCAGCGAACTGGTGACATTGGTGGTCATAGCGATCCTCGTATTCCCGCTGCCTCTTTGGGCGGCATTTACAAGCATCGTCAAGACATTAAAGATCATTCCGGCCTGAATGACCTTAAAATAGGTCACTGCCAGATCGTGGGTATCGCTATTAGAACCGCATAATTCAATGATCCCATCGGCGAAAACAAAGGTAAAGAAGCTGATCAAAAGGCAGGCGATCAAGACAAAGATAAAGGAAGTGACCACAATCTCATTGGCATTTTTTCTTCTTTTTTGCCCAAAACGGCGGGCGACAAGCGCGCTGATCGCAATATTTGATGCCAAAAAAAGCGCCAGGGCGATCAGTTTGGGTTGGGTAGTCAAGCCTACTGCAGCTATAGCACTGGGACCTAAGGTCGAGACCATCAGGGTATCGATCATTCCGGCCAAAGAGATAAAAAAACTCTCCAAGACTGCAGGCCATGCCATTTGGAAGGTTTCATAAAACAGGCTTCGTCTTGCGTGTTGTTCCATATGTGTATTATACGCGCCATTAGAAAGATATGCCATTTTAATTGTCTTTTTTAAAACCTTTTTTGTATAATACTTGTAAAAATAAAGGAGAAGATTGATGGCTTATTTTTTCAAAGAAACGTCACACACATTTAATGAGTACTTATTGGTTCCAGGTTTTACAAGTTCTGATTGTATTCCCTCGAAGGTCGATCTGAGTGCGCCTTTGGTTCGTTTTAAAAAAGGGGAGAGATCACCAATTGAATTAAAGATCCCGATGGTCTCCGCTATTATGCAAGCTGTTTCAGATGATCGTTTGGCGATCGCTTTAGCAAAAGAGGGAGGGCTGTCTTTCATATACGGTTCGCAGAGTATTGAAGATGAAGCCGATATGGTCAGACGCGTTAAAAATCATAAAGCGGGCTTTGTTGTTTCGGATTCAAATATTCGTCCTGACCAAAGCTTGGCTGAACTTTTGGCTTTGGTTGAAAAAACAGGACATTCTACGGTCGCCGTCACCGAAGATGGACTAGCAAACGGCAAACTTGTCGGTATTATCACTTCCCGCGATTATCGCTTATCAAGAGTAGACCTCAATGATAAGGTGGAAAAATATATGACCCCCTTTGATCATCTGATCTGCGGTAATATCAATGATGATCTTACCCGTTGTAACGATCTAATATGGGAACATAAGCTCAATTCTTTACCCATCATCGACGATAATAATAATTTAGCTTACTTGGTTTTCCGCAAGGACTATGAATCACACAAGGAATATCCCAATGAATTAAGTGATGTCCATAAACGTTTTTTAGTGGGTGCAGGCATTAATTCAAGAGACTATGAAATGCGGGTTCCAGCGCTTGTTGAAGCGGGCGCTGATGTGCTTTGCATCGATTCTAGTGAAGGTTATAGCCAATGGCAGGCTAATACTCTAAAGTGGATCAAAGAAAAATATGGCGATCGCATTTTTGTTGGAGCCGGCAATGTCGTTGATGCAGAGGGTTTCCGTTTCTTGGCTGATGCTGGGGCTGACTTTGTCAAGGTCGGGATCGGTGGCGGATCGATCTGTATCACAAGAGAGACCAAAGGCATCGGACGCGGTCAGGCGACGGCAGTGATCGATGTTGCTAAGGCTCGCGATGATTATTTTAAAGAGACGGGGATCTATGTACCTATCTGTTCTGATGGCGGGATCGTATTTGACTATCACATTTCACTTGCTTTGGCAATGGGAGCCGACTTTGTGATGCTGGGTCGCTATTTTGCCCGTTTTGAAGAAGCACCAAACAACAAAGTTATGTTGAATGGATCATACTATAAAGAATACTGGGGCGAAGGTTCCAACCGCGCTCGCAATTGGCAAAGGTATGATATGGGCGGTTCGACTCATTTAAGCTTTGAAGAGGGTGTTGATTCATTCGTGCCCTATGCCGGCAACCTGCACGACAATGTGGGCCTGACTTGTTCTAAGATCAAGTCGACCATGTGCAATTGTGGGGCTTTGACGATTAAAGAATTCCAAGAAAAGGCAAAATTGACACTTGTCTCAGCGACCTCGATCGTGGAAGGCGGTGCCCATGATGTTATCGTCAAGAATTCCAATACAAATGCTAACTGAGTTTAGCGGTATTCTTAAAATGGAGTTTGGCAACCTTGATCAGCGCCTCACGTCCGTGTTTTTGGACGAAAGATTGGGCAAAGCGGTCAACTTCTTCCCCGGCTCCTTTGATAAAATGCATGTTATAAGTTTGGTCCATCTGGGCCAAACTTTTTAAAAAGGCATAACGGGCAATGATGCTGCTGGCAGCGACAGATAAGTAACGCTCTTCGGCCTTTGTCTCAAACTGAACTTTTTGATAGACTTCTTTTTCGTCTTTAAGATAGTTAAAATAACGCTCTTTAGGGCAGAATTCATCGATGATGGCCAAAGAGGGGATATCATAGCCTTTGCTTAAGAGATTGAGATAGGCTTTATTATGCATCTTTGCTTTGATCATATTGAGATTATTGACTTGATGAATGCGATTATAGGTCAAGGGATCCAGGATCAAAAGCGAGTGTTTCAATCTTTTCATCAGCGAAGGTGCAATCTTTAAGATCTTTTCATCGTCGATCTTTTTCGAGTCGGTTACCCCTAAATCATTAAGAAAGGCAAAGTCCTCTACTTCTACGATCGAGGCACAAACACAAACAGGCCCAAAGTAGTCACCGGTGCCGACTTCATCCGAGCCAGCCAGCCGCTTATCTTTCTTTATTAGCCCGGCTACATATTCATGTGCTAAGGAACCGGTAAAGACGGCTTTATTTGTTGTATAGATCGTTATATCTAAATCTTCGCCTTTATAGCGATAGGCGACGTAAGGTGCGGTATTCTTTTTGATATAAGGGCCAAAGTCCTTGAGAATCTTAGCTATATCAGACGAGCTCAATTTTAAACTTAGTGTATTCATATGCGTTTATGGTATCATAAGAAAAGGAGGAATTGTATGCATATCGATAGTTCTTTATTTATCTTTATCAATATTGTCGTCGTGGTCATCTTCCTTATCACGATCTTATTGGGATATAAAAATGGGTTTTTATATGGCATTTTAAATATTGTTTCATTATTCATATCGGCCTTTGTAGCTTGGGTCGTAGGACCAGTCATCGCTGAAAGGATCTCTTTTTTTGATCATTATACATCCTTGAGCGATGTCATCCTTTATACTCTATTGAATTTTGTGATATGGATCTTGATCGTTTTTTTCTTATGCCGTTTGATTTTGTTCATTGTCATGAAAGTGACAAAGCTGGTGTCAAAATTGCCGATCATCGGGGTTTTTAACCGGATGCTAGGGGCTCTTTTAGGAGTTGTGGTAGGATTCTTCTATATCATTCTCTTAACAACTGTTCTAGCAACTCCGGTTTTTGTAAACGGGCAAGAAGCAATCGATCAGACATTTTTAAAACCTCTTAGCAATATTTCCAATCAAATCATGCTCAAACTCAGCGATATGATCGATCTTTCGTCATTTGAGACGCAAGCTGTCGATAATCTTCAAAATTCCGGATCAAATCTTGAAGAGATGATCGCCAAGGGCGATATCGAAAGTCTTAAAGAGATCGCTCTAGCGTATCTTCCAAACGATATCGGTGTTGACGAATTAAGAGATATGGTAAGGACATATTTACCTGAAGATATCAATTCAAAGGCGATCTTAGAAGATCCAAAGGTCCAAGAGGCAATCAACAATTTAGATATCGATGCCTTGTATACTGCCTTAGGTACTAAATTAGACATTGAGGCAATGCGTGATCAGGTAGAAGGTCTGCTCGATCATGAATAATAGCGATCGTAAAGCTTTAGAATTCGATCTTGTCTTAGCGCGGGTTTGCGAATACGCTACTTTTGAGCTTGCGAAAAAGGCGATCTTAGAAGAGGAAGTCGACTTTAATCCCTTAGTCATTAAAAGAAAACTGGCTCTTTCCAAAGAGGCTGAACAGATCATTTTAAAACACGGACGGGTCGATCTAAGTGATATCAAGGATATTAGGCCCTTGTTGGACACTCTTAATAAGGGCTTGTCTTTAACAAGTCGTGAGCTATTGTCGGTGCTTGATCATAATGCCCATATCAAAAGGATCACACGCTTTTTTCGCGATATTGAAGACTTAGAATATCTCGAAGATTTTTTACAAGATCTCTTTTATGATGAGACGATCATGCAAAGGATCAGCCAATGCATTGATCAAAATGCCAAGATCTTAGACAGCGCCAGTTCACGTTTGAAAGAATTGAGACGTGCCTTAAATAAATGTGAGAAGGATCTAAGCGATACCGCCCAGGATTTTATGCGCAGAAACGCCAACAGTCTGCAAGAGACTGTGGTCTACTTGAGACATGATCGCTATTGTTTTTTGGTCAAGAATAGCGATAAGAACAAATTTGATGGGTTTTTTCATGGCGAGAGTTCATCGGGTCTGGCGAATTATGTTGAACCAAAAGTTCTGATTATTCTCAACAATCTTAAAAGTGAGCTGGAAGAGAAGATACACGATGAAGAAAGCGCGATCCTGTTGGAGCTTTCACAGCTGGTCTTAAGCCAAGCCGATCATTTTTACAACAATCTCGATTCTTTAATCGAGCTAGAAAAGGCTTTAGCTAAGGCAGATTACGGTCTTAAAAACGAAGGCGTCCTGGCAAAGCTTCAAGAAGATCTCGACTTAGAGGAAATCGCTCATCCCCTGATCGATCCAAAGAAGGTGGTCCGCAATAGTTATCATCTTCAAAAGCCTATCAAGGGCATCGTCATCTCCGGTTCGAATACTGGCGGGAAGACCGTCTCTTTAAAGATCATCGGTCTAAGCGTTCTTTTGACTTATTTAGGCATCCCTCTGTTAGCTAAAAGGGCAAGCGTTCCGTTATATTCAAAGGTCCTGGTTGATATCGATGAAGAACAATCGATTATCGACTCTCTAAGTACTTTTTCGGCAAGGCTCAATAAACTTAAAGAAATCCTCAAAGATTTATCCAAGGATAGTCTTTTATTGATTGATGAGATCGCCTCTGGGACCGATCCTAAGGAAGGGGAAGCGCTGGCTTTGGCGATTATCGACTATCTTGAAAAAAAGGATTGCCATTTTATCATCACGACGCATTTCTCAAGGGTCAAGGAACATGCCTTAGCTTCACGTGTATTGATGATTGCATCCCAGGCTTTTGATCTTGAAAAGATGCGTCCGACCTATAAATATCTGGAAAATACGATCGGTTATTCCAATGCCTTAGACATTGCCCAAAATTATCTCAACAATGATGAGATCATAGCTAAGGCCCGCCTGTATTATTTAGAAAATGCAGACGAGGCGACAAGATCGCTCAAAGCTTTAGAAGAAAAAGAAAGCGAATTAGTTCAAAAAGAAAAAGAACTAGCCGATTTAAAAGCGGAGCTTTTAAGGTCTAAAGAGACTTACGAAGAACAGGTTGCAGAACTTGCCAAAAACAAAGAAGAACTCTTAAAACAGGCCCAAAGTGAATATATAAGTTATGTAAATAAACAAAAAGCCCGCTTAGGCAATCTCATTAAGAAAGCTGAAGATAATAGGGAAAGTCTTTTAACTATTCAAAAACAGCTACAAAAAGAAGAAGCAGAACCTTTAAAAGAAGAACATGATTTCAAGGTCGGTGAAAAAGCTCGGATTCTTTCGACTAAACAAGTGGGAACGATCATTGCGATCAAAAAAGATACAGCAAGACTTGATGTCAATGGGATCAATTTGACGACCAGCTTAAGCGATCTTGAATATGTCGCTCATGTGGAAACAGCTAAAGTACGCAAGGTGCATAGCGAAAGAAGTTTTAAGCGCGTCAAACGCGATCTCAATCTCATCGGTCTTCATGTTGATGAAGCTTTGGAACTTGTGGCTAATTTTCTGGATGAAGCTTATGGCCATAATATGAAACAGGTCAAGATCATCCATGGCGTTGGGACACTGGCTTTAAAAAAAGCAGTCGAACAATATTTAAAAAATGCTAAGATCGTTAAGAGTTTTAAAACAGCAGAACACTATGACGGCGGTAGTGGCGCGACGATCGTGGAGCTAAAATGAACAAAGAGTTAAAAGCGAAACTTTCGACCTTGCCTCTTAAGCCCGGTTGCTATCTCATGAAAGATAAAAAGGGGAAGATCATCTATGTCGGTAAGGCCATTAAGTTAAAAAACCGCGTCAATTCTTATTTTCGGGGTGCTCATGATTTTAAGACGACGAAATTGGTCTCAAATATCGCCGATTTTGATTATATCGTCACCGCGTCCGAAAAAGAAGCCTTGATTCTTGAATATAATCTCATTAAGGAATATGATCCTGAATACAATATCATCTTTAAAGATGACAAGTCTTATCCTTATATTCTTTTAAGCGATGACAATATCCCATATTGTCGTTTACTGCGCCTTAAAAAGAAAAATAAGTACCGCGGCAAGATCTTTGGACCTTATCCTGATGTCGGAGCGGCCAATAATACGATCAAGCTCATCAACAAATTGTTTAAGACGCGGAAATGTCAAAATCTGCCTAAAGAGCTTTGTCTTTATTATCATTTAGATCAGTGCCTAGGTTATTGCGCTAAGGATGTCGATGTCAGGGAAATGCAAAAGATCAAAGATGACATCGAGCGTTTTTTAAAAGGAGACAACGCCTTTATTATCGCGCGTTTAAAAGACGAAATGCATCAAGCCAGTGAGGAGTTGCGCTTTGAAGAAGCGCAAGAGTATCGCGACCTTATTATGGATGTTGAATATGTTACTCAGGCCAAACAAAATGTCGAAGGGCGCCGCAAGGAAGATTTTGATGTATTCAATTATTATGTCGAAGATAATTATATTTCGATCGTCGGTCTTTTTATACGCAGTGGCCGGCTTTTGGCCAGCGATGTACATATCGATCATCTCTATGATGACCCCAAAGAAGAATTCGTCTCTTATCTGTATCAATTCTATCAGCATAATCTTTTGCCTAAATTCCTCGTTTTAGATAAAGAACACGATCTTTCGATGATCCAGGAAAGCTTGGGGATTAAGGTTGAATACTTTAGCCGAGGCTTCAAATACCAAATGTTACAAAAGGCCAAAGTAAATGCTCAAACTAACTTGAGTCAAAATAAGCAGATCATTAAAAAGGACGAACAATATCTAGAGATCATTGCCAAAGAATTTCAAAAATATATAGGCTTTGTCCCTGATAGGATCGAGCTTTTTGATAACTCGCACCTTGGCGGAGAGCTCACCTGTGCAGCTATGGTCGTTTACGAAAAACTGAAACCTAATAAAAAGGAATACCGGCTTTATCGTTTAGATGACAGTTATGACGATCTAAAATCGATGGAAGAGGTTTTATACAGGCGTTATTTTCGGGTTTTGAACGACGGCCTCAAATGTCCTGATCTCATTTTGATCGACGGCGGGGAGAACCAGCTGAAAGTGGCCCTTGATATTCTGACGCAGCTTGACTTAAAGATCAGGGTCATCGGCCTTAAAAAGGACGAACATCACTCTACCTCGATCTTATTAGATGAAAATCTTAATCCGATCAAGACCGATCATCGATCAAGTCTTTTTCTATACCTTGCTTCCTTGCAAGATGAGGTCCATCGCTTCGCGATCACCTATAATCGCAAATTGCGGAAAAAGAAGACTTACGCCTCAAAACTTGACGATATAAAAGGCCTGGGTAAAAAAAGAAGGGTAGCTCTTTTACGGAAGTATCATTCTATTTCTAATCTTCAAAAACAATCGCTTGCAGAATTGTGTACGGTTTTGCCAAAGGGTGTCGCCGAATTGTTGTATAATAAACTACACGAGGTAAAACATGTTGACGAGCGTTAATGATTATTTATCCCTAGCCGTACTTATTGTCTTATGTATTTTTTCTTTACGGGTGTTTATCGCTTCTTTGCGGGGCTTTAAGACGCCTTTAGAAAAGAAAAAACAGACGGTTTTTGACTATCCCGAAAACGAAGATGAATAATATTTTGATCATTTTCGTAATAAAAATTGGGAAAAGGATCGATTTGTGCTAATAATAAGGTATGGAAGCTATTTACTATGCTTATCAAAAAGATGGGCAGCTGTATTTAGGTCTTAAAGATGAGACGCTAGTTTTGCCTACGACTCTGTATCAGTATTTCAGCCAAAGAGCTCTCGAATTCGGCTCAAGTATTCAAGGGCGTCTTGATGCGGTCGCCTACATTACAGGTCACAAGCATAAACCGCCGCTCATTATTTCCAATGGTGCCAGGGAGTATTATTTATGTACGCGGTCTTTAAAGGCGGCGGATTGCCTCTTAATCAATTTCGGCCTACTTAATAAGATTAAAGGTTGCCCCCATGGAAGCATCATCTTCTTTGAAGGCGGAAAGACTCTGAATACATTTGTCGACAAAAGAATCTGGAATCGTCAAAGACGTCTTTTACAAGAATATTTTAGCTTTTATTCCTTGCAAAAGATGCTATAATGTGCTCGTTATGTCTAACGAAGAGCTTTTCTTGATTTTCTTCTTTGTCTTGTTGCTGGCATTTTTGGTTTTGATCTTGCTGGTCCTGCATCAAAATCGCTTATTTGCAAGATTAAGTCAACACAATGACTATTTTAAGCTTAGCCAAGCAAATGAACTGGATCGCCTCAAAGAAAAACTCACTAACGATTACGACGATCAAAAGAAAATTACTAGCGCCGCTTTGGAGAAAATCGATCACCAAGTGGGCTATCTTTTGCGTTCCCAAGAAGAATTAAGGGAAATAGCAGATGATATCGTATCCCTAGAAAAAATCCTAAATGACAAAAAGCTAAGAGGGGTCTTTGGCGAGATCGAACTCTATCATCTTTTGGAAATGGTCTATGGCCAGGATCAAAATTTCTATGCAAGACAATATCGTTTAAGCAATTCATTGATCGCTGATTGTGTCATCAAAATCGACCGGGAGCTTTTGGTGATCGATTCCAAATTTCCCCTTGAAAACTATCGGCGTTTTAATGACGAAGATTTAGATAAAAACCAGCGCGCTAAAGCTTGGAAAGAATTTAAAAATGATATATTCAAGCATTTAAAAGATATTAAGAATAAATATATCATCAGCGGAGAGACTCTCGATTTTGCCTTAATGTTTATCCCATCTTACACAATCTGCGATGAAATATATACCAAGTTTGACGACCTGGTTGAGTTCTCTTATCGTTTGGGAGTCTATATAGTTTCTCCTACTAGCCTTCTGGCTTTCTTAACAAGTTTCAAAAAGACCAGGATCCACTTAGAACAAGAACAAAATGCCAAGCAGATCTTAACACAGTTAGAATATCTCGCCCATGAATTTAATCACTACGAAGAGCGCTTTTTAAAACTCAAACAGGAATTTACGCATTTAGAGAGAGCTTTTGAGGAATTAGATATTACAGGCAAGAAACTGGCAAAACGATTTCGACAGATCGAAAGGGGTGATTTGATTAATGAAAAAGTATAAACATTTAAGGCAAGATATGATCACCTTTTGTCTCATGTTCGTATCGGCTTTTATCTACAGTATCGCTATTACGAGCTTTTCTAATGTCGGCGGTCTATATCCCGGCGGTTTTTCTGGTATTTCCAGAATCATCGTGGATATCGCCCGGCGCTTTGCCCATATTGAGATACCATTTGGCATCTTGTATTTCACGCTAAATCTATTCCCGACCCTTTTAGTCTTTAAGTATATCGGAAAACGTTTTACGATCTTTTCGATAATTCAATATATTTTTGTCTCGATCTTGACGATGTTTTTAAAACCGCTCTTTTTAGTTGACGATCCACTTCTGATCGCAGTCTTTGGCGGGCTCTTAGGCGGGATCGGCATGGGGATCGCCTTGCATAATAACGCCTCCAGCGGCGGCACTGATTTTATTGCGATCTTTGTTTCAAGCCGCTATAATCGCTCCGTTTGGAATTATGTCATGATCGCTAATGCCATGATTTTGTGTGTAGCTGGTCTGTTATTCGGCTGGGAAAAAGCACTCTATTCGATCATCTATCAATTTGTCTCAACTCAAGTCGTTGAAAAACTCCATGAGCGCTATAAAATGGAAACACTTACGATCATTACCAAACATCCCGACGAAGTTGCTAAAAAGGTTTTGGAGGGGACAAGGCATGGTATTACTGAGATCAAAGCGGAAGGCGTCTATTCACACAAAGATACGGCGATGCTGTATATGGTCATCAATACTTTCCAAAAAAGAGCGGTCATAAAAGCTGTATTGAGTGTTGATCCCAACGCTTTTATCAACATCCAAACAACGACGGCGGTCATTGGCAATTACTATCAACAGCCCCTTGAATAATATGCTTCTTGTTTATCGTGATCTAGCACTAGATATCAAAGACGGCTATTTTTGGCTGTTTCATCAAAAGAAAGCGATTCCTTTGATGCGTGATCGCTATTTTCAAAATATTATAAAGATCAAGACCGTCGAAGATCTAGCTGGGCCCTGTGTCTTGATTGACTATCAATACGAAAATCTCTATTTAAAAGAAAAAATAACGATTACTCAAGCCGACCAGGAATTTGTTTTTGAACTTCAAATTATATCTTCGGATCATTCTGTTTCTGAGATCGCTTACCCAGGAAGTCTCTTGTTGGATAAAGGTTTTGATATCTTGCCTTTAAGACAAGGCCTTATGTCGGACCGTTTCAGCAAAGACCGGATTGACTTGCCTTTCAATGGCTATTTCTGTAGTGCTGCAGCCTATTTGCCGATCATTGGTCAGATCGATCAAATAAAAGGTCTATCTTTTTTATGGATCATAGATGAGCCTTATGACAGCCGTTATAGTCTAGACGAAGCCCATAAGCGAAGAGCGATCAATTTATATGAAATGGCCTCCCTTGGAACTTTTGAAAGGATCCGCAAGACTCGTCTAAAGATTTTACATACCACAAACTACAACCAGATCGCCGCTTATTACCGCCAGGATGTGATCAAAAAGGGACGTTATGTCACACTTAAAGATAAATTAAAGGATCTGCCCAAGATCGATGATTTATCTAAAGCGGCCTTTATTCATACCGGTATTGCCACTAAAGTTCAAAAAACATCGCTTTTTTATGATCCAAACGATCCTTTCAAAAACGATCATGTGACATCTTTTAAGCTACGTCAAAACGAGATTCATCGCTATCACAAATATGGGCTTGACCATTTTTATGTCCATCTTGACGGTTGGGGTCTGGCCTATGATAACGGTCATCCCGACCCCTTTCCAATCAATCGTGAAGCCGGGGGAACTTCGGCTTTGTTAGAACTGATCAGATCTTTGCATAATGACCATGATCTCATCGGTCTGCACGATCAATATCGCGATCTCTATTTTTTATCAAATGCGTACAACGAAAGACTTGCTGTCATGGATATAAACGGGGAGCGCTATAGTCATAACCGCTGGGCCGGTGGCTGGCAAAACTATTTATGTGCAAGTTTGGTTCCAGGTTTTGTGAAAAAGAATTATGATCGACTTTTTAAGCTTGGCATTCAGACTGATTGTGCCTATCTTGATGTCTTTACCTGTAATGAATTAGACGAATGTTTTGACAAGCAGCATTTGATGTCGCGCAGGGATTGCGCAGCATATCGTAGTGCATGTTTTAAAGAGATGATCAAAAGAGGCATCATTCCATCAAGTGAAGAAGTAAATGCCATCTATGTTGATTCATTAGTCTTCGCTCATTATGCACCCTATGATTTTATGCTTGACATGGACGAAAGAAAGAATGGTCTACCGATCCCGCTTTTTAATCTTGTCTACCATGATTGTTTCATGATCCCTTGGATGATGGATATAAGAAAAGAAGATTATATGCTTTATGCTCTTTTAAACGGGGGTTTGCCCTATTTTAAGCGCGATGCAGCCTATCCCAATGTCGATGGTGTGTTTGAAGGCGTTAAGATCTCTTTGGCTGATCAGGCTCGACGTTGTAAGGAAGTCTTGAGACTTTATGATCAAGTCAAATATCAAAAGATGATCGAGCATCAGTATCTGAGTGCGGACATACAAAAGACCACTTTTGAAAGTGGTCTTGAGGTATTGATTGATACAAGCAAAGGGCAGTATTGGATCAAGAACGCTTGTGAATATTGATGCCAATTTTGCGCTCGACCTTATTCAGTTTCTTTCGCGCGACGGCTTGAGCTTTTTGAGCCCCGTTTTGCAAGACATCTTCCACGATACTTGAATCTACGATCTGACGATAACGCTCTTGAAGTTTTGCCAGTTCATCGACGACACAGTCGGCGACAGCTTTTTTAAATTCACCATAGCCCTGACCTTTGTGTTTTAATAGCAGCTCTTTTGGGTCAATACCGCTTAAGGATGAATAGATCTCAAAGAGATTATAAAGACCGGGTTGTTTTTCATGATCGATCTTTAGCTCATTATAAGAATCGGTCACAGCGGACATGATCTTCTTACGAGCTACATTAAGATCATCTAATAAATAGATGCAGCCCTTGTCATTGCCCTCTGATTTAGACATTTTTTTAGTAGGATCATTTAACGACATGATGCGTTTGCCGACTTTGGCAACAAGGGCTTGGGGCAAAGTGAAGGTTTCGCCATAACGATTGTTGAAACGAATGGCAATATCTCTAGTCAGTTCGACATGTTGTTTCTGATCTTCGCCAACTGGCACATAATCGGCATCATATAAAAGGATATCGGCCGCCATTAAACAAGGGTAGGTATATAAGCCTGCCGTAAGAGCTGTTTCCTTTTTTTGCATTTTTTCTTTAAACTGAGTCATGCGGTTCAGCTCGCCCATATAAGTGTTGCAAGCCATGATATAGCCCAGCTCTGCATGCTCTTTGACATCTGTCTGCAAGAAGATTGTGCATTTGTCAGGATTTAGCCCGGCAGCTAAATATAGTGCGATCGCATCTTTGAGATTCTTTTTCAGTTCGCTTGGCTCTTGAAAGACTGTGATACAGTGAAGATTTGCTACAAAAACATATAGTTCATAATCATCCTGGTATTTGACAAAGTTCTTTAAGGCCCCGATGTAGTTGCCTAAAGTTAATTGGCCAGTTGGCTTGATTGCCGATAGCATCCTTTCCATAAATAACCCTCCTAAAATAAAAAAATGACACGTATGGGACGAATATATCCGTGGTGCCACCCAATTTCGCTTAAAAAGCCTTTACAAGATAACGGATTGACCGCTAAGCAAGCTTAGAAACCACTTCGTTTTTAGTGTATAAGCTATTTACACCGACCATAGCCTCGCTGAATAGGGACACTAACAACTACTGTTGTCATTATAGGTGTAAAAAGATGTAAAGTCAATGTGGCATTTATGATATATTTATAGTTGGAGGAAGTAAAAATGATCGTTATCTATACATCTCCAGGCTGTGCTTCCTGCCGCAAGGTCAAAGCTTGGCTGAGGGACCACAACATAAAATTTATTGAAAAGAATATCTTCAATGTCTTATTAAATAAAAATGAGATCAAATATCTTTTATCGCGTTCAGAAAACGGTACGGATGATATTATTTCCAAGCGGTCAAAGATCATTCAGGAAAATAAGATCGATCTTGAGTCCTTGTCGATCGATGAATTGATCGATTTTATCATTGCCCATCCTTCCGTTTTGAGAAGACCAATCATTTTAAACGAAGACAATTTTCAAATTGGTTATGATAAGGAAGAGATCGAGACTTTCATACCTCGTAATGAATTAAATGAGTTATGTAAATGCGACAAGACATGTCCCAATTTTGAAAGCTGCGGGAAGTTGCGCAATGTCTAAGGTCTTAGTAGGTCTATCAGGCGGTGTGGACAGTGCGATCGCCCTTTATCTTTTAAAAAAACAGGGCTATGAGGTAGCTGCCTGTTTTATGCGCAATTGGGATAGTGCTCTCAATAATGATACCCTAGGCAATCCAACCCTGAATGATGATATTTGTCCCCAAGAAGCTGATTACAACGATGCAAAGAAGGTTGCCGATCTTTTAGGTGTTAAACTTTATCGGCAAGACTATATCGCTGAATACTGGGATGAAGTCTTTAAGACTTTTTTAAGTGAATATCAAAAGGGACGTACGCCCAACCCGGATATATTATGTAATCGCTATATTAAATTTGATGCTTTTTTAGATTTTGCAAAGTCTAAGGGTTTTGACTATATCGCTACAGGTCATTATGTCAAAAAAGGTCGTTTTCAAGACGAGCCCTGTCTTTTAAAAGCACACGATCTGAATAAGGATCAATCATACTTTTTGGCTGAGATCAAAAAAGAGGCCCTCGCTGTTTCTCTTTTTCCTTTAGGTGATATTGATAAGACTCAAGTGCGAAAGCTGGCTTTAGAATTAGATTTGCCGATCGCTAAAAAGAAGGATTCGACAGGGATCTGTTTTATCGGTGAGCGTAATTTCCGAGCTTTTTTATCTAATTACATTGCGATGAAAGAGGGCGATATCATCGATCTTGAGACCAAAGAGATTCTCGGGCGCCATCAAGGAGTCTTCTATTACACGATCGGTCAAAGAAAAGGACTGGGAATCGGGGGAGAAAAGGGTCCTTATTTCGTCGCAGGAAAAGATGTCTATAAGAATGAACTCTATGTCGCCGATGTCAAACATCGCTTTTGGCTTTACGCCAACCGGGTCAAAGTAGTCAATTTTAATTATCTTGTCGATCTGAAACAGTCAGAATTTGACTGCATGGCTAAATTCCGCTATCGTGCCAAGGATGCAAAGGTTCATGTTACAATTTTAAAAGATTGCCTTATGATCGATACTTTAGAAGATGTTTCGGCCATCACCGAAGGCCAAGAAGCCGTTTTGTACCTCGATGGTATCTTATTGGGTGGCGGTGTGATCGAAGAAGTGTACTTTAATGATCAGACAAGACAAGAAAGGATTGCTGAAGCCCTTGGAAGAGACTAATTTAGATTGCTTGAAAGGTGTTTTCAAACGGCTTATTTTTGACAGTCCGACTTTTTGCGTCTATCGCTTTATCGATGAAGCAGAGGGTTCGATCTCGGTAGTTGGCGATATTCACATCGACGATTTTGGCCCTACTTATCTTTTGTATGGTACTTTTGAAGATCATAAACGTTTTGGAATTCAATTTAAGATCTTGCACTACGAAACAGCTTTACCTGATGATCTTGAAGGGATCATAGCGTATTTATCTGGACCGCTCTTTAAGGGGATCGGACCTAAAAAAGCTCGCAAGATCGTGGAAACGCTGGGCGGTGATAGCCTCGATATTCTTAAAAAAGATCCGCAAATCTTATCAGATTTAGGTTTTAAGAAGAAGGATATCGACGTGATCGGTCAAGTCTTATCCAATAATCTCGATTATGAAGACAGCTTTTATAAACTTTTGGCGATCGGTCTAAAGGCAAGCGATATAAAAAGACTTTTAAATAAATATGAGGGCAATACTTTAAATATCTTAGCTAACGAGCCCTTTGCGCCATATTTTGACCTGCCAAACTTCAGTTTTAATAACGCCTATAAAATCGCCAGTTATTATAAACTCGCTCATGATGACGACCGCTATCTTTTAGCTTTAATGGCTCATCTTTTAGACGATCTATCTTTTAAAACAGGCGACAGTATCATCTCTTACCAAAGCATCCAAAATGCCTTTTTAAAAAGTGAGCACGATCTGGAACACTTTGAAAGAGCTTTGGATCTGGCTTTAGAAAAGGGCGTTGTCTTTTTGTACCATGCTTATTATATGCATTTTCGCCAATTCTGGGCCGAGCGTCTTATCAGTAAGTATCTATTAAATTTTGCGAAACGCTCATATGTCGATGACGATTTATTGGATAGGTGCATAAGGGAAATTGAGCAAAGTATAGGCCTAAAATACAGCGCCGAACAAAAAGCAGCCATTGAACGTTTTTATCATGAAAATTTTTCTTTG
>CALVCF010000027.1 GCA_944325935.1 uncultured Erysipelotrichaceae bacterium
GCAACCATCATCTGCTGCCTTTTTTAGTTCTTTTAAGTGTGACTTCAAATATTCTATTCTATACGTATCGTGTACAGTGCCATTTTCTAATTCTTCGATGGCACCAATTCCATTTTCTAAAATAAAAATTGGTTTTTCATAACGATCGTATAACTCGTTGACAGCAATTCTTAGGCCTACCGGATCTATCTGCCATCCCCAATCTGTTACTGTCTTTATCTTTTCGTTTCTAAGGCCTCCGGTCATATTACCTCCTGTTATCGCCTTTCCATTCGGGTCATCGGCAGTAACAATGGACATATAATATGACGCTCCAACAAAATCAACAACTCCTTTAGCTATAACGTCTGCATCTTCTGCTTGCATTTTAACGTCGATTCCATGCACTTTTAAATAGTTTTTAAAATAGTAAGGATAATATCCCTTTACCATCACATCCAAAAACGCAAGGTTGAGCATGTGATCCTTCTTAAAGTTAGCTAAGACATCATCAGGATCACTGGAATATGGGTAGGTCGTGATATCTGCTATCATACAGCCGATCACAAAATTAGGATTAATCTTTTTTGCTTCAATAACCGATTTAGCAGAAGCCACAAATTGATTGTGAACTGCAGTCCAACGTTTGTCCTCGTATTCCTTGCCTTCTCCAGCTATCATGGCAACCGTTTTAAATGGCGCCTTTGTCATCATATTGATTTCATTAAAAGTAACCCAATATTTGACCTTATCTTTATAACGTCTGAACAGACAAGTTGCATATTTGACAAAAACATCAATCATATGGCGATTAGACCAGCCGCCGTACTTTTCCCATATTAAGATCGGTGGATCAAAGTGAGCAATCGTCACTAAAGGTTCGATATGATATTTCAAACACTCATTAATAACACCATCGTAATACAGCAAAGCCTTCTCGTTGGGATCTTTTTCGTCCAATGTCGGGAAAATTCTGGCCAAAGAGATTGAAAAACGGAATACCTTGAATCCCATTTCAGCAAAGAGTTTAATATCCTCCTTATATGTGTGATAGAAATCTATGCCCCATCTTTTAGGATAGTCACTAACAGGCCCTTCTTTCCCTTGTTTTATCGTTTCTTCAGTAACGATGGCCTGAGAAAAAGTCTTGCGTTCTTCGGGACTTATGTGTTTGATAATATCTGGAAATGTCAGCGATTTCCCATCGACATCATAAGCACCTTCTGCTTGACAAGCAGCAATGGCTCCACCCCATAAAAAATCTTTTCTAAATCCCATAAATATTTCCTCCTCATATTTCTTGTATGCAAGATATTGACGGAATATTTATTTTACCGATGACATCTTTAAACATTCCGTTTTTGCCTAGTTTATATATTATTAACATATTTTGATCCAAAAGACCCACAGCGAGAGAATTATCTTCCAAAATATTGAAACCTCGTGGATCATGTCCATCTAAACTATTAGTACCTACAAAATCAACTTGACCATTATCTCTTACCTTGAAACACGTAATAACTGCGTTTGTAGTGAAATTACGATTTGCTAGATACAAATACTCACAATTCTTTCCCAGATGTAAATCCGAAGGCATCATAACCTCATGATCCACTATTGCATTATTGCATTTTAGATCAATAGGCGCCTCATCCCCACTTAATTCCACCCAAGGGTGTCTGACGTAATACTCTTTGTCCATCGTTGGAATTTCTTGCAAGAGATTTAGTTGCCCATTTTGATAATTTACTTCATATACACTTAAATAAGGATAATTCTCATTTAAGACATAAATTATATTTAAAACTGGATGAAATTCAATATAACGCGGTGCCATTCCATTATGCACTTTATATATGTTCACGATATCTATTTCACCATTTTTTGAAAGTTTTAGAACTTCAATTTCATCCGCTCCTCGATTTAGTGCAAAAAACAATCCCTTATTGTATCGCACACAATGTAGATGAGAGCTGGTCTGGCCCCTGCCGTTAGCCCAATATCCATGATGATCAAATACTTTAAGATCAACTAAAGATCCTATTGATCCATCCTCACGAAGTCTAAAAATTGCTATTGATGAGTCGTCGTATACATTTTGTAATTCGTACTCATTCTTGCTGTTTTTGACAAATTTAATTACAGCCGAAGAATGCGAGCCATGATTGGCAACTACTAAAAATTGTTCATCCTCACTCAAGCATGAATATGCCGGCCTTGACCCATATGAAGAGGATACATTAAGCAAAGAAAGACTTTTATCTTGATTGATTTTGAAAGCGCTGATTCCACCCCCGCTTGCCTTCCATCCTTTAAAATCTCTGCTCTCGTTGGTGATATATACAACATTTTTTGCTTTGTTTAAACAAATCGTACTAGCATTATCACAATAATTTAACGCGATTAGACTAAGTTTGTTATCATCGCCAAGTTTAATTGTATAAATACCTTCGCCATGGCCACCAATACTGCCTGTTTCAATTTTTTTCTTATAAGATGGAAGACCTATTGAGCCGGCTAATAAATAGCGAGCCATTATAAGCCCCTTTCGCAAAGATCTCTAACTACATCATCTTTGACAGTGATATTTTTGTCTTCGAGCTCTTTAATCTTATCTTTAAATTGTGGCAAATATTTTTTATGAGCAATTAACAACTCATTTAAGACTTTGATCGAAGTTGAACCCGATGTAATTAACGGATTAATCGTGAATGCTTCTACTGCTTTGGCATAACTGCCAGTAACAGCAGCCTCAATAGTTAAAAGTTCCATTGATTTCATCAATTGCAAGAAACCTCTTTCAAAATCACCTAAAGATCCAAAAGCAATCGGCAAAGGGCCATGTCCTGTTATAAAAGACGAAACCTCAACGACACAATCGTCAGGAAGGTCACTAACTGCCCCATTATTCTTAGTGGAAACAACCATCTGCTTATATGAATTAGAATAAATTGAAGCAATTGTTTCACAAGCCGCATCAGAATAATGAGCGCCACCGCGCAGAGATAACTGAGCTGGTTTCTCATGCAAATTAGGATTCTTATATAATTCAAACAATTCGTGTTCAACAGCTTGAACTTGTTGCGCACGAGTTCCTTCTTTAGAATTATATTCTCTCAATTCATCATTAAGCATTTCTTCGGTTAGATAATAATAGCGGTGATAAGCACAAGGTAGAATATTTGCTTCTTCCAATTGGTCTTTTTGCCATTTGCAGCCTTTGATATTTCTTGGCGCTGTTGGATCTTCGGCATATTCCAAAAGTCGTTTAGCTATTTTTAGAGTAACGTCATTACCACTTGAATCATAAACTTTATGCCAGTGAAAATGATTTAATCCAGCAAATTTGTAAATCAAATCTTCTTCTTTACAGCCAATTTGTTCAGGTTCCATTATGATTGAGCCAACAGGAACATTGCATAATCCGATCACCTTATCCCATTTTCCATAGCGCATGACAGCTTCTGTTATCATCCCGCTGGGGTTAGTGAAATTAATAAGCCATGCATTTGGGCATAACCTTTTCATATCTTCAACAATGTCTAAGATAACCGGAACCGTTCTGAAAGCTTTAAAGATACCACCCGCTCCGTTTGTCTCCTGCCCAATCATTCCATAAGACAAAGGGATTCGTTCATCCTTAATCCTAGCATTTAGTAAGCCAACTCTAAATTGTGTCGTTACAAAATCAGCATCCTTCAACGCTTCTTCTCGATCTAAAGTCATATGAACTTTTACTTTATGACCTGATGCATCCCACATTCTTTGAGCTAAAGCACCGACGATTTCTAATTTTTCTCTGCCCTCTTCGATATCGACAAGCCATATTTCCCTAATCGGCATCACATCATATCGTTTAATAAAGCCTTCCATCAATTCCGGTGTGTAACTACTGCCACCACCTATCGTTACGACCTTAACAGGATTTTTCACTACTATTCTCCTTTCTAGTAACAAAAAAAGACAAAATCAACCTAGTTAGAAGGTGGGTTTTGCCTCTCGTTACAATCCCGCAATTTTCTAAAGCTAATATAGCATAGATAAATGTAAATCGCAAGTAACGCTGTTCATCGTTAGCTTCCAATAACGTAGCTTGACACGCCTTTTGTAATTATTCATATTTAACATTCATCTGTTTATAATATATAAAAAGTTTAGGCAGTTCTTTGTCCCAGAATGCAGCTTCACCTTTTGACAAGTTTTAAATGAGCTTGTTAGAATCTTTTTCTGCCTAACACAATCAAAAAGATATTGAGCGCAATGCGCAAAGCTGATATTGAATATGGGCTTATTGATGATGGCGATAAGATCGGCGTAGGTATTAGCGGCGGCAAGGATTCAAGCTTGCTGCTATACTTGTTGCACCTATATAGATATCTGGCTAAAAATACCTTTGATAAACATTTTGAGCTTATCGGCATCCATATCGATCTAAATTTTGGCGAAGATGATATGAGCCCCTTGATCGCTTGGTTTGATCAATATGATCTTCCCTTGCACTTAGAACGAAGCTTGATCAAGGATATCTTAGAAAGAAATCTGAATAAGGGACGGATCGAATGCAGTTTATGCAGTACTTTAAAAAAGGGCGCCGTCATCAAGGCAGCAAAAGAATTAGGCTGTAATAAAGTCGCTTTTGGTCATCACGCAGATGATGCGATCGAAACGCTCTTTTTAAATATGATCTATGGCGCCCGCATCGCCACCTTTGATGCTAAGATGCATTTGACAAGAGAAGACATCACCTTCATCAGACCTTTGATCTATGCCTTTGAAAGCGATATTAAAAGGGCTTGCGAAGAATTGGTGATCCCTAAAATAAAAAGTGGCTGCCCCAATGACGGAAATAGCCAAAGACAAGAAGTTAAAGAAATGCTGCATAGAATCTATCATAAATATCCAGTAGCCAAGGAAAACTTCCTAAAAGCTTTGCACAATAAGGATCAATTATCGCTTCTGGATCTTAAAATGAAACATGAAGACTAGTGATAAATGCTTTGTAAGGTGATCGCAATCTGCACACTTAAAGGAAGCTCGACACTATTATTAGCGATATAGTAAGAGCTTTCTTTTATTTTATCAAAGCCAAATAGCAAAGCATAATTGTCTTCTAAGGCAAGGGTGCTGACTTCTTTTTCAGCATTTTGATTAATATAGATCATGGCAAGATCTTGATATTCTTTTTTGAAGCTCATAAGATCGGGATATGTTTTGATGCGGCAATAAAAGATAGCGCCCATACTGGAGCGGACGATCCTAGGTTCAAAATAGTCGAGGTCGCATCCAACAAGGGCAATATCACCATGGCCAAAGGAAACAGCCGTCCTCAAGATCGTTCCCAACATCCCTTCATCCTTTAAACCTTCGATCACCAGGATCTTATTTGTGGCAAAGGCTGAATAAAACTTGTCAAAAAAGGCGATCACATAACAGTTCTCCTTAACCGATAGCTTACGTATCAAACGATCGTCTTCTTTTAAAGGAATCCCGTATTTTAGACAAAGCGCTTTAAGCATGTCATAGTAATCATTCAATTTGATCTTCGAGGAATAAACAACTTCCTTTACCAAATGAGGATGTCTTTGTAAAAGCTCGATACTGATCGACATGCCCAGGGTATAAGAATAAGTTAGCTCGCTTGTATACATGTCTTGATTATAAAACATCTAAGTTCCAATTAACAGTCTACTTCACGACGATAATGTCTTTGATATCGACTTTAAAGATCTCGCTTAAGGCCATAAGATTGACGATGTCTGGCAAGGATTGGCCCCATTGCCATTTATAGATAGCTTGATTGCTCGAAAGGCCCAAGAGGTCGCGAAGTTCGCTGACGCTAAGACCCTGGGCTTTTCTTAACCTTGTGATATTCTGTCCTGTTTTTTTCATATCAGGGATCCTGATCTTAAACTTTTCAGCCAACTTCATCGCCCCCCTTCTTTTATTTTAGAGTACAATTTTTTGATATCTTTTAGAATTCAAAACTTGATACATCACATCATAAGGCGTTAGTTCCTCGTTAGCCAGGATATGTTTAAAGACATTGATGCCCTGCCCTGAGGCCAGCTCCACTCCTCTAGCTTCCTTATCGGCAAGTAAGGTCGTCTGCCTTGAAGCGACGTTCCAAAAGACCAGGCGGGGAATCTTGTAGCCGGCTTCCAAGAATTTTTCCTTAAGTGCTTCATAAAAGAGGTCGTCCTTGATATTAGTACAGTGATCGATCTCCATATCAGAGATGACAATGATCGCTTTTGGCATTTCCTCCGGTTTAATATCATACTTAACTGCCGTATCTAGCACTAACAAAAAAGCCTTTTCAAGATCGGTATTCATGCCCCAATCAGAGCCCATTACCTCTTTGACGTTTCTTAAAAGACTCTCTTCTTCCCTGATCTCAATGATTGCAGGGTCTTTTGAGAAGGTCATGAATTTATTGTGGAAAACCCCTTTGTTATGCATAGCGAAATACAGAGCTAAGCCAACACTTGTTGCCATGGGCCGGCCTATCATTGAACCACTTACATCGGCCATGATCAGATAATTTTCGCCCTTTGTAAAATCGGGCAAGGCCTTCCATTGAGCTTCTAATAGCTCGTCTTTCTCTTCGATATTATCATACATATAAGGCATGAGAATATCATAGGGATAAAGAGTCTTGGCATTTATTTTTCCCTTGCCTTCTTTGAGACTTTTTAAATAGTTTTCAAAGCGTTCTCTATCATGACGATAAAAAGCCTTACGATAACGTTTGATGGCATAAGATGAGATAGCGTCGTAGCGAAGCTCCTTAAAGCTTTTTTCACTCATCTTTTTTTCAGTTACATTGAGATATGACCTGAGACTTGCCAAAACCTTGCGGTAAGTGCTTTCCTTCATATTGAGTTTCGCGCATAAAAAACGAGCTTCTTCTCTTGTCTTAAAAGAAGAGGTATTGATCGAGGGAAGCCATTTGCCTAAAAGCGAGATAGGCTCGCCCTTGCCCATCTTTTCAAGATCCAGCATCAAGCGCTCAAAGATCAACTTTACAAGATCATCGACCAACTCTTCTGATCTTAGAAGATAGACCAGATCGTCATAGCGGCCATATTCGCTAACTAATCCCAAATTCTTTTTAAAGGATGCTGGATTATTTTTGGCAGCCATCAAAAACATCTTCCGGCCAAGGTCTCTTTCGCCCAGGCCCTCTTTGATATCGCGCGTATAAAACGCTAAACGCAAGGCCAGCAGCTCATCTTCATAAAGAGCTTCTTCATACATCTTAAAAAGACGCTCATCACTTGATTCACGCATACCGCCAATACTGGCAAACAGATCTAAAAGAGCCGATCCGCTCGTCTTTAATGCCAGCGCGCCATTTTCTGTGCGCTTGAGGGAATTTTCTTTTTTAAGCAGCTGCATCAGATCTTTCATATCTATCTCTACCTTTCTAAATCATGGGGGCATAACCGCGATGCCCCCGTTTGTCAGACCTTTCTCTTTATGTTATCTTGACAAGTTATCGCTAACTCAGCTAATACACGACACTCTAAGTAAGCGATTTTAATCAAAACAAGAGAATAACATCTATTAAACCTGTTTTTGCGATTTGCTGTATGTGCCGTTTTTCAAGACGCTCCTTATAGTTTCCTTTAACTATGATCTTTACTAGGATTTGAAGAATTTGCTGTTGGCGCCTTAATCGATCTGACATATTTAGAATAAGCTATTTTCTCTTATTTGTATATAAACCGATAGTTTAAAAAAAGGTATGTCTAACTTATGGACATCCACAAGTTTTGCATACCTTTTTTAGATATTGGCAATTTGATTATTCGACCCCGACTAAGTAGGCATAGACGGGTTGACCCCCTTCAATGACCTCAAGTTCCAGATCAGAATTTTCATTAATATAATTTTCGATCGCTGCCACTTCTTCCGGACTTGAACCCTCACCTGAAATAAGGGTAACAAGCTCTGCATCTTCCTTCTTAAACATCTCATCCAGCAAAGAATAGACTACAAGAAGTTTATCTTTGCCTGAAGCGACGATCTGTTTATGAGTCATCGCAATATAGTCGCCTTTTTTGACCTCAATGCCATTAAAGGAAGTATCTTTGATCGCATAAGTCAGAGAACCTGATTCCATATTGTCGATCGCCGATTGCATCTCTTTGAGATTATCTTCAAGCTCGCCTTCGGGATTGAACATGCTCAAAGCTGCTAAGCCTTCTAAGATCGAAGTTGTTCCCAAAACTCTAATATCGCGGTCTTCCAAGATATCTTTGGCTTGATTAGCCGCTAAGATGATATTGGAATTATTGGGCAAGATGATAATGTGTTTGGCGTTAAGCTTTTTGATCTCTTCGATAAAGCTCTCACAGGATGGGTTCATTGTCTGCCCGCCCGAAATGATCGTGTCACATCTAAATTCCTTGAATAATTCTTTTAAGCCTTCACCAGCCGCTACCGTGATCAGTGCGTACTTGTTAGGTTTTGCAGGCGCTTCTTGAAGGTTGGAGTGCTGCTCAGACATGTTTTCGATCTTTAGTTTGATGAATTCGCCATAGCGCTGGCCCATATTGAGGGCATCGCCAGGATTTAAGGTATGAACATGGACCTTGATGATATCACCATCTTTGACTACCACTAAGGACTCGCCAATGCTGGCCAGCTTTTTCTTGAGGATATTCTCATCAAAATCCTTATCATTCAAGCGCAGTAAGTATTCGGTACAATAGCCGAATTCGTCGTTTTCCATATCTGCCCCGGCTACTTGGCTCTCATCTAATGGTGCGTTTGTCTTTTCAAAGGGCTTGCCATCCAAATAAGCCTTCATGCCCTCTAAGATGACCAATAAGCCAGTGCCGCCAGAGTCCACGACTCCGACTTCTTTTAAGACCGGCAAAAGCTCAGGAGTGTGATCCAAGGAGTCCTTGGCATATTCAATGAGCTTGGCAAAGAATTCCTCGATACTTAGATCGCTATGTTCTTTTAAATAATGGTTGGCATACCAGCTGGCTTCTCTGACTACCGTCAAAATAGTACCTTCGACCGGTTTCATGATCGCCTTATAAGCGACCTTGGCGCCGTTTTCAAAGGCTTCGGAAAGCTCGAGCGTATCGATCTCATTTTTCCCTTCGACGCTTTTGGCGAAACCGCGGAAGATCTGTGAAGTAATGACCCCGCTATTGCCTCTTGCGCCCATTAAAAGACCTCTTGACAGAGCTTTAGCGACATCGCCAATATTGTCGCTGTAAACGTTGACCGCATCTTTAACACCACTTGCAAGGGTCATGGCCATATTTGTCCCAGTATCGCCATCAGGCACCGGGAAGACATTTAAGGCATCGATTTCCTTTTGCCGGTTATATAAATGCGCATCAGCGCTTTTTAACATCTCTTTAAATATCGCTCCATTAATTGTATTCATAATTATCCAATCACCCTAATCCCTTGCACATAGACATTAACTTTGGCAACATCCATATTGAGCGTCTTCTCTAAAGTATATTTGACGCGCTTTTGGATCTCGCTTACGACCTCCGTCACCTTGACACCATAAGAAATGATGACATATAGATCAACGACAATGCCTTCTTCATTTTTCGAGATAATGACGCCCTTGGCATAATTATCTTTCTTTAACAGTTCAAAGAAACCATCTTTGATCATCTTTTGCGAAGACATACCAACGACGCCATAGCACTCATTGACCGAGCTGCCAGTCAAGGTTGCGATCGCGTCATCTGATATTTGAATATCTCCTAAAGCTGTATTTTTCTTAATTGACATATCTTTATCACCTGTCCTTTAAACGAAATAATTATACAATAAGCCTTGCTTAATTTGTAGTAGTATCATTTGCTTCATTTTCCACATTCTCATTTTCTTGTATATTCTCATCTTCCTGATCATCATTTAAGAAGGGACAGGTCGAGGTATAGGCGCTGGAACTTAGATCATCCACAAAGATACAGACCGGCCCGCTGGCCTCGATCTTTGACGAAAAGGAATAGTAGTTGTCTAAAAGATGCAGGGCATAATAGCTAAGATAGACATAATTACCATCTCGCATAATGACCTCCATCATCATATCGTCATAACTGAAAGGATACTTATGTATTTCAGAAATCTCATTGACCATTTTTTGATCCATCTTTTTGAAACCTTTAGCGATGAGCTTCATTTCTTCATCGTTATAGCCTTCGATAAAGGGCACCTTGCTGATGAGATCCAGATTCTTTTCATCCAGCGCAATTTTAGTGGCATCATCCAAAATTAGATAAGGAAGATCTTCATAGGTATAGCCGATGACGTTTTTCTCTTTTATCTCGATCGAAATGATAAGGTCATCATCGTGTTTTACCTTGACACTTTCCACTAAAGGACTCTCTTTGATCTTATTTTCCACAAGCGGTGTCAAGACCAAGAAATACTTGTCGCTGGTATCTATTCCAGCTAAATCTAGATAATAGCTGTCAGCCAGATAGACGTTACCCGAAACATTGATGGCATAGATATTAGAAAAAGGTGAAGCCAAAAATAAGGCGATAACAATAATAAGGCCTAAAAAGACGCCTAAAAGAAATAGGCGGTGTTTTTGTTTGATGAAGCGCGTCTTGCGTCTTGAATTCTCTCTTTTGTTAAGTAAATAGTTATCGTCAAGTAACTTTTGCTCATTCTTATTTAACAATTAAATATCTCCACTTCTTCTCTTAGACTAACACCATATTCTTCTAAAACTCTCGTCTTGACAAGATTCAAAGTCGCGACGAAAGCTTCACCCGTGCCACCCCCAGCATTGATAATAAAATTGGGATGTTTTTGGCTGACTTCGATCCCATGATAGTTATAGCCGCGCATGCCGACACCATCGATCAGACGCCAGGCGTAATCGCCCTCGGGATTTTTAAAACAGCTGCCGCAACTCGGTTTATCTAAAGGCTGTGTAGCGCGGCGTCTGGCCAGACGATCTTGAATAAGATTGCGAATATCGTCGCAGGGGCGTTTTACTAGATTTAAACGTGCTGCCAAAATGACAATGTCTCTTCTTTCGTGAAAAATGGAATGGCGATAAGAAAAAGCGCATTCTTCCCTGTTCAGCCATTTATACTCTCCATCGCTCAAAACAAGGACTTCAGAAATGATATCGCTCATCTCTTTTTTATAAGCTCCGGCATTCATAAAGACGAGACCTCCTAGATTGCCTGGAATCCCGCTTGCAAACTCCAAACCGCTGTATCCAAGTTTAGCCAGGGTATTGGCTAGACGTGGGATTACCATTCCGCTTTCAACATAGATCGTATTATCATCTTCAAAATGATAATGATTGATATGCTCAAGCAAGATGACACAGCCATTATAATCGCGGGAACCGCAGACCATATTGGAGCCGCGACCCACGACCTTATAGGGAATGGCATATTCCTTTAAAAAGTTGATGATAAGCTTTAAACGGTTCATGTCAAAAGGCGAGATCAGATATTTGATCTTGCCTCCCATCTTGATCGTAGTGATATCTTTGAAGCTCGCGTCGAGCTTTAGATCTGCGTGTGAAGATAAAAAATTGATTATTTCCATAGTTTGTCGATCTCCTCGATGATCATTTGAACGACATCGCCTGCATCAAAGGCCTTTAAATTGTCGCTTAGCGCTTTTCTTTCTTCTTGATCGTTTAAAACAGCTTCTACTGTTTCTTTCAGTTTATAGGCATTCAACTCTTTTTCTTCTAAGAGAAGAGCGGCTTTTTTATCACTTAGGACCTTAGCGTTATAGTATTGATGATTATTGGCGACATAGGGCGATGGGATTAGGATCGCTGGCGTATGCAAGGCAATGATCTCTGCGATCGTCGAAGCGCCGGAGCGCGTGATGACAAGATCACTTGAAGCCATGACCCTAGCCCCTTCGATCCTTTGAAAGACATGGACATGATCTAGCTTCAGATCCTTAAATTTATGATATTCCTTATCGCCAGTGGCAAAAATGATCTCGTAATCAATATCCGAACAACTTTCAAAATAAGCCTTTAAGACCTTGTTGACACTTTCCGATCCCAAAGAGCCCATGAAGATCGTGACTATCTTTTTATCAGGATCGACACCCAGCTCTTTGACAAGCTTTTCGTCATATTTATAAAGCCTAGCGATCGAACTTTGCGGATTACCTATATAGATCGCTTTTTGATCCTTTAAGTCTTTAATGCTTTCTTTATAGGAAGCGATCAAGAGATCGCAGTCCTTATACAGCATCTTATTAGCCTTGCCTAAAAAAGAATTCTGTTCATGCAAGACGATCTTGATCCCCAATTTTTTGGCCGCCTTAACGATCGGCAAGCTGATATAGTTGCCAAAGCCGATGACCAGATCATAATCCTTCAGATCTTTTTTAGCTTTGAAATAAGTCTTAGCCATCGTCACTAATGATAAAAATTTAGACCAGGGTCCACCGCTTGTCGTATGTATATCATAGGCAATAAGCTCGTAGCCCCGTTCAGGGACGATCTTTCTTTCCAAGCGTTCTTTAGCTCCCATAAAGACAAGCTCATGCCCTCTTTTTTTAAGTTCATCCGCCAGGGTCAAGGCTGGATAGATATGCCCTCCCGTTCCGCCGGCCACCATTGCGATCTTCATACCATCAACATTCTATCATTTTTGATCTTTTAAAAAAAGACCACTTGCGCGATCTTATTTTACACTCTCGTCTGGATATTGAAGATCTTCTAGATCCATCGTTTTAAGACCCTTGGCTTTAAAGGGCAAACGATTCATGAATAAGTAGACTAGGATCGGATCTAGGATCAAAAGATAAGCCAAGATAAACATGGCGATGACTAGTGAATTAAAGCTGAAAAATTTGACGATATAATCAATGATCAAGGCTCCTAAAAAGGCCAAAATAACATAAGATATGATCGTCAAAAGAAGATAGAGAAAAGCTTTGAACTTGCCCATTAGTCTACGCGTTCATCACCCATGAAGAACAAGCCCAAAGTACCAGGCCCAGTATGAGCGCCAATGACCGTGCCGATCGAATAGATCACAACATCTTTGACTCTAGGGAAAGTCTTAAAAACCAGCTCTTTGAGATAGTTGGCATCATCCATACAATCAGAATTACAGATATAGACAAGGTCGTCATAATCAAGACCGCCCTTCGCGTGCGCTTTCATCATTTCAATTTGTGCCTGCATTACTCGTTTTTTGCCTCTGATCTTTTGTCTTGGAATTAATTGCCCTTTATGATCGACATTCATCAAAGGACAGATATGCAAGGCCCCGCCAATCAAGCCCGAGGTCTTGGAGACTCTGCCCCCGCGCACGAGATAAGTCAATTCGCTAGGGAAAAACCAGTGTTGGACCTCAAGGCGTGTCTTGGTGGCATAGTCGACTATTTCTTCAAAACTGGCCCCCGCATCTCTTTTTTGGGCCAGCTTGGTCATCAATAGACCATAGCCACTGGAAGCGCAAAGTGAATCGATCACCACGACCTTAGCATTCTTATATTCACTGTTGATCTCTCCAGCTGCTAAGACCGCTGCGTTGTAAGAACCGCTGATCCCTGAAGACAAACATAGATGCAGGATATTTTGCCCTGCTTCTAAAAAAGGGCGCCAAAAATCCAGATAACGGCCAAGACTGACTTGCGAGGTAGTAGGTACAGAACCATTGCGCATCGCATCATAGAAATCTTTGATCGGCATCGACTTGCCATAGTCGTCAAAGTAGTCCTTGCCGTCAAGATGGAAAGTAAACGGTACATATTTAAGATCCAATCTTTCAAAAGTAGCTGGATCTAGATCGACGGTCGAACAACAAGTTATTTGATAATCTGACATAAATACTCCTTTAAAAAGAAAGGCCCCTAAAGGGACCTTTGAGCAGTTCCCTGATGCAAGTAGGAGGAAGGAACTGATTTAATGAAAAAATTACTGCATAATCATTTAAACATAATAATATGTTAGCTTTGTGAAATATCTATAATTTCACAAACATCATGCGATCCTTCCCATTGATATCCTGCTTCACATCTATTTTAACATTTTTAAAATAAGAATGTACTAGATTAGTGAGCGATTCCTTTTGGTCATAACCCATCTCAAAAGCGATCAAAGCATCATCATTTAAGACTGAGGGCGCATCCCTTAAAAGATCGCGATAATGATCAAGACCGTCTGCCCCGCCAAACAAGGCTACATGAGGTTCGTAGTCTTTGACGCTGGCCTCGATCGTCTCACTGTTTTTGATATATGGAGGATTGGAAACGACGATATCGAATTTAAGCTGAGCTTCCTTAAAAGGCTTTAACATATCGCCTTGATAAAACGCGATCTGCGCGTCATTTTTTCGGGCATTATACTTAGCTACTTCCAAGGCGTCTTCAGCAATATCGCTGGCGTAAACTTTTAAAGCAGGCGCTTCTTTTTTTAAAGCGATCGCCAAGGCTCCTGAGCCAGTGCCGACATCGACAAGGCTCAATTTCTTCTGCTCTTTGGCATCGATATATGACAATAGGTGTCCCACAAGTTCTTCGGTCTCAAAGCGCGGGATCAAGACATGTTCATCCACCTTCAGCTTATAACCATAAAACCAGGAATAACCCAAAACATAATTAAGCGGTTTGCCTAAGGCTAATTCCTTTACGCCTCTTTTAAAATCATCCGCAATCGCTTGATCGGCTTTTTCGTCCAAAGCCAAATAGAGATTGATCTTTCTTGCAAAGCATAATTCGTATAAGAAAAGCCGCAAAGTTGCCATATCGAGCTTTTCCTGATACTTGTGATAAGCGCTGAATAAGAGATTGTTATACGTTTCCATCGAGCAATTTATGTTTTTGTTCATCTTCTAAAAGCGCTTTGATGATATCGTCAAGCTTGCCGTTGATAATGCGGTCTAATTGATTGATCGTCAGTCCAATGCGATGATCAGTGACCCTGTTTTGGGGATAGTTATAAGTGCGGATCTTTTCGGAACGATCGCCCGTTCCGATCTTTGAGCGGCGTATTGCACCCTCAGCCTCAGCTTTGCGGCGGGCCATCTCTTCATAGACTCTCGCTCTAATGATTCTTAAGGCTGTTTCGCGGTTAGCCATTTGCGAGCGCCCATCTTGGCAATTGACGGTGATCCCAGTCGGCTTATGGACGATCCTGACGGCGCTGTCCGTCTTATTGATGTGCTGACCCCCGGCTCCAGAGGCACGATGGGTCTCGATTTCCAAGTCGCTATCTGGTATTTCAATATCGGCCTCTTCGACATCAGGCAAGACATAGACCGTAGCAGTCGAAGTGTGGACCCTCCCTTGCGTCTCGGTCTTGGGCACCCTTTGGACCCGATGAGCACCGCTTTCAAACTTGAAGTGGCGATAGGCACCATTGCCTTTGATCATAAAGGTGATTTGTGAATAGCCGCCAGCCTCGGACTCGCTGGCCTCCATTACTTGGACCTTATAACCCAGGCTTTCGGCATAGTAAGAATACATGCGGAAAAGATCGCCCGCAAAAATATTCCCTTCATCACCGCCGGCAGCACCTCTGATCTCGACGATGCAGTCGTAGTCATCTTCCGGATCCTTTGGCAATAACAGCTCATCGATCTTATCATTTATTTTCGCTAAGGCCGCTTCTTTTAAAGCCAGTTCTTCCTTGGCCAATTCCTTGATCTCTTCATCATCGCTTGCTAAAAGCTCTTTAGCACTTTCGATATCTTCGTTTAACTGCTTGAATTCTAAGTAGGCATCACGGCCCTCTTTTAAACGTGCCTGTTCTTTAGAGAGCTGCATCACCTTCTTGGGATCAGCGACGATCGCACTGTCTTCCAGTTGTTTTCGCAATTCTTCGAAGCGATCATTTATTTCTTTTAATTTTACAATTCTAGCATCCATACTTAATTCTGATAGGTGTGAGGACGATTTAAGACCTCATGATGGTGACGACAGCGCGCCTCATATGATTCGCTGGCCCCTACTAAGATCGTGGGATCATCATAACTGGCCGCTTTGCCATTGATGATCCTTTGAGTCCTAGTTGCCGGAGCACCACATTTGTGGCAAACTGCCGTTAATTTCGTCACAAATTCCGCCTGGGTAATGAGTTTAGGCATCGGACCAAAGGGTTCACCTCTAAAGTCCATATCTAGACCGGCGCACATGACCCTTAAACGGCGATCAGCCAAGGCGTTAGTGACATCGCAGATCGACTCGTCGAAGAACTGGACCTCATCGATCGCTACAACTTCTGTATCATCTTCTAAATAGTCGAAGATCTCGATCGGTTTCGTGATGGTGATCGATTCGACACTGCTTCCGGCGTGTGAGACGACCTTAGTATCACTATAGCGATTGTCGATCAGCGGTTTGAAAACTAAAACTTTCTTGTGGGCGATCTCCAAGACCTTGATACGCCGTATAAGCTCCTCGGTCTTTCCTGCAAACATGCAGCCTGAAATAACTTCGACCCAGCCATCTTGATATCTTTGATACATATTGATTCCTTCCTAAAAAATAAGGGTACTATTGCGACCCTTATTTCTTAATGCCATACTTTTTATTGAATTTTTCAATTCGTCCTTGCGCTGCCGCAAATCTTTGACGGCCCGTATAGAACGGATGGCAGTTGGAACAAGTATCGACCTTGATATCACCTTTGGTAGAACCTGTTTCAAAAGTAGTTCCACAACCCGCACAGGTAACTGTTACGCGCTTGTACTCTGGATGAATTCCTTTTTTCATATATCTTTCTCCCTTCTGCCTTAGGTATCTTATCAACCTAAAGTAAGTGCTCATAAATACTAGCACAAGTTATCTTTTAAAATCAAGCCTTCTAACGTACATCGGCCCCTAATTTTAAAAGTTTTTCCTTGATCCCTTCATAACCGCGGTAGATATGATAGGCATCTTTGATGATCGTCGTCCCCTCGGCGATCAATCCGGCAATCACAAGACAGGCGCCGCACCTTAGATCAGTCGCTGTTACAGTCGTGCCAACAAGAGAAGTCGGTCCCGAGATCGAGATCAAGCCATCACTATAATCGACCTCCGCCCCTAAAAGTGCTAACTCATGCAAATGCTTGTATCTTTCAGGATAGATCGTATCTCTAATGCGCGAGACCCCGAAAGCTTGCGTCATTAAGGCTGAGATCGGCTGTTGCAGATCGGTCGCAAAACCCGGAAAGGGCAAAGTCTTAACTTCCACCCCATTTAAAGTATCTGTATGATAGACCGTCACTTCATCAAGGCCAATATCCATCCTGACCCCCATTTCCGATAGTTTCAGAAGCATTGACTCTAAGTGTTGAGGTATAACATTTTTGATCGTCATCTTTTCAGCTACAGCAGCCGCCATGATGATGTAAGTCCCCGCCTCGATCCGATCGGGAATGATCTCATGGATACAACCGCCTAAGTGCTCGACACCATCGATCACGATCTCGCTGGTACCGGCACCCCTGATATGAGCGCCCATCTTGTTGAGCATCGAAGACAAGTCAATGATCTCGGGCTCCTTAGCAGCATTTTCAATAATAGTCCGCCCTTTTGCAAACACTGCCGCCATCATGATATTGATAGTCGCACCAACCGAGGCGAAATCCAGATAGATATTGGTGCCGACAAGTTCATCGGCCTTGATCTCATAATATCCGTCATCATAACTGACCTTGGCCCCTAAAGCCTCAAAGCCCTTGAGGTGGAGATTGATCGGCCTTGGTCCTAGGTAACAGCCACCGGACATTCTGATCTTGGCATATTTATAACGCCCTAATAAGGCTCCCATAAAGTAATAGGAAGCGCGCAGCTTGCCCACTGCCTCATGATCTAAGGTTGTATTTTTGATCTTAGTCGTGTCGATAATAAGGTGGTTCTTTTTTTCGATGACATCGATATTTAACTCGCGCAATAAGGTCACCAGGGCTTCAACATCCGAGATATTGGGTACATCAAAGATCGTGACGACCCCATCGGCCAAAACCGTCGCCGGTATTAAAGCGACCGTCGCATTTTTGGCGCCTGAGATATATACTTCGCCATTTAAGCGTTTACCTCCGTTTATGACAATTGCATCTTCCATTACTCCATCTCCTTTAGTACTAAATCATATAATCCGTCAAGATCCTCAATGATCTGATCAGCTTCGCTTTGATCGATACCAAAGCGATGATCTTTTCTAGCCAAGGTTTTGACATGTGCATTCTTACCGGCTTTGATGCCAAAATAGGAATCTTCAATGATCCAAGCTTCCTCGTTTTGGACTTGAAGTTCACGCAAAGCTCTTAGATAAATGGCTGGATCGGGTTTATGGGTCCCGACTTCATAGGCGCTGACTACATAATCAAAGATCTCTGCAAGCTCATTTTCCTTTATAAAGCGATTGATATCGCGCCGATAACTAGCCGAACAAAGCGCCATTTTCAAACCGAGCTTCTTTAACTTCTTGAGATCTTCTTTTACTTCGGGAAAAATATACTTTTGATAGTCGATCCTTTCTTCTAGATTAAAGTAATCATCATTGATCTTGACCGTCTTTTCGATCGGCCAATCATTATCTAAAAGTTCATTAATGATACGTGCCGTCTCTTCCATCGAAGTCCCGATGATCTGGTAGATCGCTTCTAGCGAGCCTTTATAGCCATAGCGTTTCATCCATTTATAAGTCCCTATGGTATAATAGCGCTCCGTATCGACCAGAGTGCCATCCATATCGAATAATAGTGCCTTAAGCATATGACCCTCCTTTTAAGATCAAACGCAAAGTCAAATAAGAACGATTCAACAAAAAGGAGTAGCGCGCCAAAAGATAGCGCAGCTTATCATCCCTATTTTTATCTTCTTCATCGTCAAGGGCAAGTTTTTCGTCTAAATGATAGACCGCGATCAATCTTTGCAATACTTCTTGATAAGCGAGGCCGTGTTCTAAAAGATAGACATAGGCAGCCAGATCCTTGACAAAAGGATCGAGTTCACATTGCTGCAAAGCTTGATAAGTCTTCGGATCGTCAAAATATACACTTAAAATGAGTTTGTCTTCATAAATCATGTAGACATCTTCTTTTTTAAGCCTTGTCATTTTTTTGACCAGTTCATAAGCTTTGACAAGATCGCCATAGCCAAGATAAAGATCTAACATCTCTTTTAAATAGCGCAAAAGTTGACGGCTTAAAAAGGAGTCGTCTAAAGGAAGGCTATAGCCCCCGAGATCTTCCTTTGTAAGACCCTCTTCTAAAAGACTGATTTTTCTAAGATAGGAGTTTTCAAGACGGGCCAATAAGACAAGCGCATCCAAGCATTTTGAAGAGGTCTTATATGCTTCAAGCGCCTTCTTTTTAATGACATCACGATCATCACTCGGGTCGATGCCATCTAAAATGGCAAAGGCTTTTTCTAAGTTCTCCATCGCATTTATTATACAAAAAACTGGCGCCTCTTAAAGAAAAAAAGACGAAGTGTGCAAACTTCGCCTTAAAAATCAATAATTGTCTAAAGCTCTAAGCCTTGTTGTCGCTGCCGAAGTCAACGATCATAGCCTTACATTTTTCAATGATGGCCTTAGCTCCAGGAGCCAGCAATTTACGAGGATCGTAACCCTTGCCCTTTTGATCATTGCCTTCTTCGATATACTTGCGAGTAGCATCCGCAAAGACTAATTGTAATTCCGTATTGACGTTGATCTTAGAAACGCCTAATGAAATAGCTCGCTTAACTTGATCAACAGGGATACCGCTGCCGCCATGCAAGACTAAAGGACGGCCATTGGTGACTTCTTGGATCTTTCCTAAGACCTCGAAGTTGAGACCAGCCCAGTTAGCAGGATATTTGCCATGGATATTTCCAATACCGGCAGCTAAGAAATCGACACCTAACTCATTGACACGACGGCATTCTTCTGGATCGGCAACTTCACCCATCGAAGTAACGCCGTCTTCTTCACCGCCAATGCCGCCAACTTCACATTCAACGCTGATGCCTTTAGAATGAGCTAAAGCGATGATTTCTTTTGACTTTTCGATGTTTTCTTCGATATCGTAATGTGAACCGTCAAACATGACTGAAGTAAAGCCGGCTTCGATCGCCGCCTTTGCACCATCGTAAGTGCCATGGTCTAAATGAATAGCGACTGGAACCGTGATGCCTAAAGCGTCGTGGATGTTCTTGACCATATCAGCTACAGTCTTGAATCCGCACATGTACTTACCAGCACCTTCTGAAACACCTAGGATGACCGGTGACTTCATCTCTTCACAAGCGGTCAAGACTGACTTGGTCCACTCTAAATTATTGATGTTAAATTGGGCAACGGCATAATGTCCTTCATGTGCCTTCTTTAACATTTCTGTTGCAGAAACAATCATTGCATTTCCTCCTTGTATCTACCTAAAATCATACTCCATTTCCCTTAAAGATTAAAGCACTTCTTTACAATTTAATAAGACGACCGCTTGCGCTAAGACGCCCTCGCTCCTTCCAACAAAGCCCAAACCTTCCCCACGCGTGGCCTTGATATTGACCCGGCCAAGTTCGCAATGCAAGGCTTTAGCGACATTTTCGCGCATCTTAAAGATATGAGGCGCCATCTTGGGTTTTTCGATCATAATGAGGGCATCGATATTGCCTATCTCATAACCCTCTCTCTTCATCATTTCATAGGTTCTTTCTAGAAGTATCAAAGAAGAGATGTCCTTATAGGCAGCATCTTCATCGCTGAAGTGTTTGCCGATATCGCCAAGACCCATGGCCCCGATGATCGCCTCGATGATTGCATGTAAAAGGGCATCGGCATCACTGTGTCCTAAAAGCCCCAGCTCACTTTCGATTTTGACGCCGCCCAAATAAAGGTCTCTTCCTTTTACTAAACGATGAATATCGCTTGATTGCCCGATCCTTATCATAACTTTAACTCCCTTAGATCATTGATGATCATACTGTCAGCTTTTTGCAAGACTTCGCCGCTTTGATGGCCATCAGCGATAAGAATGCACTTGGCACCGATCGCCTTGGCTACCTCTTCATCATGTAAGCTATCGCCCAGCATGATAAACTCCCCATTTTTATCTTTAGCCCATTTTCGAGCCAGCGCCACTTTAGAAGCGGCATAGATATCTTCGATCCCCAAGATCTCTTCAAAATAGCTATCAAGACCAAGCATCTGGAGCTCTTCGATCAACTTATCATGCTTAGAAGCAGATATAACGACATTGTGATAACCTTTGTTTATAGCTTCCTTTAGACATTTTATAACAGCGTCATAGACCCTTACATCTTTAAAGCCCTCATCATACAACTCCATCCACTCTTGACCTAAGCTTTCAAAATCAAACTTATTTAGATCAAAGCCCGCTCTTTCGTAATATTTCCGGACTGGAAAGGTGAAAATACGGCGATATTCTTCACGCGTCAAAGGTGAACGCTTTAAGTATTTTTTGATCAGTTTGTTGATACAGCTGACCCCTAGGTCAACATCATCGACGATCGTTCCATTAAAATCCCACAACAAATACTTCATAGTCAGATAATATCATATTACAGACAATGAAAAAAGCACCGCCTGGTGCTTTTTAATATTCTTCGTCATCATCCATTTTGTGGATATTTTCGCCCTCTAGATCATCCTCGTCATGGTCCATCTCTTCTTCATCCTCATCTTCTTCGAAATTAGTGAGGTCGACATAGACTTCTTCAAATTTATGACGTTCCTTCAGATCCCATTTATTCTCTTTTAAAGAAGTAAAACGTGAATCTAAAGTCATATCCGTATAAAACTGTGCGATCCGTTCACTGGCTGTATCCGGATTCAGATCTAGATCAGAAATGACTTCTTCCCATAATTTCTTAAAGGGAATGGCGTTTTTGTGACGCAGCATGATATTGTAGGCTGCATCGGTCATTGATTGTGTTTTGGTCATAGCTAAAACTCCTTATCAATATCAATATGTATTTCGATCAATTCACCGCTATCATACAGGATCTCGATATATTCTTCCCCGATCTCTAATTTTAAGAGTTCCAGGTCGATCTTTAAATCATTTTCACCATCCATGATCTTAATATACGAAGCATCTCTCTTTAGTGATATCAGTCCTTGATGGTCTTCATACTGGTATTTAATGATGGCCTTGTTGGCTTGGAAATAGACTGTGCCATAGATAAAATCAACGATGCCTGGATCCACTAAGCTTCCCTTTAGTGTGAGGCGGTTGATCTTTCTATTTCGTTTGGCTGCACCTTTCATATTTCCATAGAGTATTTTAGCAATCTCTTTTGCTTTGTCAACTAGCTAGCCTTCAAATCTGAGATAATTTTTTAGGTTGGCCTTTTCATCGATTTTATAGGCCAGCATCGTTTTAGAAGACATCAAAGCACTGACCCCCGGCCCATGGCCGCTTGAAAAGGAATCCGAATGGACGATCACCCCGATCGTCAAGGCGCCTTTTAGATAGTCCGGGCCATAGGTCGCATAGTGATCTTCGATCGCCACGATATCCCCAAAACAGAGATCTTGTAGGCCCCAGCGTTCATTTTCTTTTTCATCATGCATCATGATGTCATAATCCCCGCTTTTTAAAGTTGTCGAACCAAGGCCTGACCCCATCAGATGAGCTGGGATGACCTTCGCTACCTTGACGATGAGCTTATCGCCTATAAGCTCTACTTCCATCGCTTCCAAGAGTTTTGGATCAAGATTAAAGACATCGACATCTTCGGCGCCTTCGATCTCCAAGCCCTGTCCCCTAGCTTTGATCAAAAACTCGTCGTTTAGGCTAAGCTTTTCCAAAACAGCTTTTTCAAAGGCGATCATCACATGATCGACGCCACCATGTTTGCCAGTGACATAGCCCACACTGCCCTTGGCTTCCCCTGTCATTACTCTGGCCTTGTTGCCTATACAAGCTAAAGATTGTAAGGCGGCGTTGGCTCTTTCGTCCGGATTAAAACAAGAACAACCCGGTTCAATATGATCGCCAGGTATAGCGCAACATTTATCGCCTATCGCATAATTATAGGTAATGCCACCCGTCCCGCATAAGATTCGGCCCCTACCATCATAACCTACATAGTAGCCAGGTAATTTCATCTTAGGGTGTTCAACTTTCGCAGTAAGCGAGATGATCGGCAGTTTATCAGCGTTTGTCTTAAGCATAAAGGTTAACCTCCTCTTTTTTTAAAGTATATCAGATCCAAAATGAAAGGTGCACTCTAGGCGCACCCTCACATTTCAATTCTGCAAGGCTAATTAATAATCTCTGCGATCAAGCGAGAACATGCTTTGAGGATAGCCACAAAGCGGGCAGACAAGTGGCGCTTTCTTACCAGTGTGCTTATAGCCGCAGACACCACAGATCCAAACTTCTTCTTCGTCTTTAGTGAAGACCTTTTCACCTTTGACATTGTCAAGAAGCGCTAAATAGCGATCTTCGTGGTTCTTTTCGACCTTGGCAACTAATTCCATTTGAGCTGCAATGCGGTTGAAGCCTTCTTCTTTAGCAGTAGCAGCCATGTCCTTATACATGGTCGTCCACTCATAATTTTCGCCTTCAGCTGCCATCTTTAAGCATTCATCAAGTTCAGGCATCTTGCCACCTTGTAAAGCTTCAAACCATAAACGAGCATGTTCTTGTTCATTGCGTGCTGTTTCCAAGAAATACTCTGCGATCTGATGATGACCATTGTCTTCAGCGACCTTAGCGAAATAAGTGTACTTGTTGCGAGCTTGGGATTCACCCGCAAAAGCTTCTTGCAAATTCTTTTCAGTTTTTGAACCTTTTAAATCCATTTTAAAATTTACCTCCATAGCTCTATTGTAACAACTTCAAAAACCTTTCTCAAATCAAATGCCTTTTATTTACTTTTATTTTTTATTTCTGTATAATTCTCTAGGTTTTATCTGACATTTGGCGCTGCTGGCGCTTGATGAACTTATATGCCTTGTAAATAATGGTCTATGGATCATCACTTGTAGGCGGATCTTGATCGTTCATCCGCATTATTATTACAGCATTCATCAAAAAAGGAGAGAAAATGAAAAAGTTTATTGAAGAATTCAAAGCCTTTGCCATTAAGGGAAACGTCCTTGATATGGCGGTTGGTGTTATCATCGGTGGCGCTTTCACTTCGATCGTCAATAGTTTGGTCGCCGATGTCTTTACACCCATCATCAGTATGTTGACGGGCGGAATCGATTTTTCCGGTTTAAAACTGGGTCAGATCATGATCGGTAATTTCTTAAATGCCGTAATTTCATTTACCATCGTTGCCTTTTGTGTATTCTTATTAGTCAAAGGCATCAATAAGGTCGCCCGGAAAAAAGAAGAGGCTGCCCCTGTCTCTGCACCGGCTCCTGAAGTCGTCTTGTTGGAAGAAATTAGAGATCTTCTCAAAAACAAGTAAACAAAAAGAGCGTGTTGTGCTCTTTTTTAGTTTAAATAATGATTGATATCTTCTTTTAAGATCGCTTTAAGTTCTTCAATTTCTTCATCATTCAAATCGCGCTCATGAGCGTCATGACCATCAAGTGTTCCAACATGGACCCCCTTGACCTCTCCGTCTTTGATAAAGGCGACCGTTGGAGCATAAACTGTTTTATCGTCTTCTAAAAAAGGCAATAGACGTTCATATAGTTTCAGATAGTCCGGATCTTCGCCATAGCGGTAATCATTATCTTTAAGGCCATCAGGTCTAGTATTAAAGTAATATGCTAGGTCGTTTAGTCCCATTTCTTCAACAACTGCACTTAAAACCGGACTGAGATCGATGCACCAGGGGCACGCATCAAAACCGATCATCAAGACTGCGTCCTCTTTATCGTCAAATAAAGCTGCTACCTCTTGGACACTGAGGTTTTGACCAAAACTTTGATGATCACCAGCGTCGACCTCACAATCCAGTCCGCAGGCTTCCCCGCTTTTATCGCTTGTAACGCCATCAATATTTGCACGCACATCTTCTTGATAATTCTTCGAAGTTATTCTTAAAGCCAAAACCGCAGCCGCACCAAGCACGACCACTCCGCCTAGGGCGATCAACAATTTCTTTTTCATTTGCTCACCTCAATCTTTCGATGCTATTTAAATTATACACAAGAATCAGATAAAATAAAAAGCTCAAGTAATTGAGCAATATTTTTAAATGGTGCCGACGATAGGACTTGAACCTACAACCTACGCGTTACGAGTGCGTTGCACTGCCATTGTGCTACGTCGGCAGTAAAAAGATTATAACATTTTTATTGGCCTAGTACACAAAAAGATGAATATTTGCATCATTGTATCGAGTAGGAGGGAAATTTTACTAAATTTCCCGTCCTCTCACACCACCGTGCGTACCGTTCGGTACACGGCGGTTCAATCAACTTAACAAGTAACACACCTTTCGGTGTAGTAATCTAACATTGAGACTAATCCAAATGAGGTTAGTCTCTTTGTACTTATAGCCTTTTGTATCCATCCATTGTGGGCGAGCCTTGCATATCTATTTCCGCAATACGCTATTTTAAATGCCGCCCATCTTGGTACATCAAGCCTCATAAGGTTCTTTGCTCTGTTTTGTGGAGTTTTCCAGTGTTTCCAAATGCACATACGAAGTCTATATCTGATGTTACCATCTAATTCTCGACAAAGTGTTTTCATACTACCTATTTTGAAGTAGTTTATCCAACCTCTTATGAGCTGATTAAGTTTCTCCACTTTATAGCTGTTGCTAACACCCCAGCTACGACAGGTGAGTTCTCTCATTCTCTTCTTAAACTTCGCCACTGATTTTGCATGTGGTTTTGCCTTAAACTGATGCGCTCTTGTATCAAAGTAGAACCCAAACCCAAGGTATTTAAGCCCGCTTGGTCTGTCTACCTTACTCTTTGTCATATTGACCTTGAGACCTAGTTTCTCCTCAATAAATCGAGATATGTTTCTCATTACCCGATTTGCAGACATTTCACTTCCAACCATGATAATACAGTCATCTGCATATCGCACAAAGTTAAGCCCTCGTTTTTCCATCTCCTTATCAAGTTCATTGAGCATGATGTTTGCCAATAATGGCGAAAGATTTCCTCCTTGCGGTGTTCCCACAATAGAATCCTCATATTCATCGTCAATCATGATTCCGCTGACAAGATATTTCCTTATGATAGAGATAACATCTCCATCTTTTATAGTTCTGCCTATGATAGTCATAAGTTTGTCATGGTTTACTGTGTCAAAGAACTTTTCCAAATCAATGTCTACAATCCAATCGTTACCATCATTCATCATGTCAAGTGCTGTTAGGATTGCTTGCTGTGCACATCTATTCGGTCTGAATCCGTAACTATGTTCATGGAATTGTTCCTCGTAGATTGGTGTTAATACCTGTGCAATGGCTTGCTGTATGAATCTGTCTGTTACTGTTGGTACTCCTAGGTTTCTGACACCGCCATCAGGCTTTGGTATCTCCACTCTTCGTACTGGTTGAGGTTTATACTTTCTTGTCCTCAACTGTTCCTTGATGATTTCGCCGTTCTTTTCAAGATGTTCTTTGAGTTTCGTGTACTTCATTCCGTCCACTCCTTCTGCACCTTTATTTCGTACGACTTGCAGATATGCTCTGTTGAGATTATCGCTAGATAAAATCTGCTCCATTAGACTACTTGTGTCCATGCGTTCTTTCCTTTCCGTCTCGCTTGATTTGACCATCTTTTACCCGATTGGTTACGGCAGATGTTGCCATTTCTGCAATACGAGACATACTCAAACTTATTGATTGTTCGCCCCTTCGCTCCATTTCCATTACAGAAACTTCTTCACTACTATGGGCTCGGCTGACTTCTCACAGTTCGTTGTTACTGGGCTAATGGAACCTCTGTGAGACCTCCACGCTTAAGGTGCACGCTCTTTCTCTCCATATATCCGCCACATTTACTCTGCTACTACAAAAGTGATAGTTATTAGACTTCGTTGCTTTTGGCCAACTTATCTCTTGTAGCCTAGCCTTATATGTGATTTCTGTCCGTCGGACCAGAGATTTGCTTACAGCTTCCTTCAGATTCCACCTCACGATGGACACCCTTGCTGTTCGGCTAATGGTTCGCCACTATCAGGCACCATAGTAGTCTTTCACTACCTAGCTATTACCCATGCCGGGCACACTACTAATAAAAAGATGGAGTTAATACCCCATCTTTTTGTATATTGCTTGTTTTATTGTTAAAATTATAGTGCTAATAACTGCAAATACTATAAATATCCATAATTGATCCATTGTTATAGGTACTATTTGTAATATATCTCTAAATAAATATACCGCTGTAAAGAATCCTACAAATGTTGTACTAAACAAAAATAAATGTAATTTATTAAATGGTATGCAAACTTCCAAAACAGCTAATATGCTAACAAATCCTATTAGTAAATACATAATTGTAACTAGTTGTCCTTGTGCAATATTTAGCACTGGAGCCATAAATGTTAAAAATATGATATTTAACATTATAACTATTGCAAAAGGTGTTGCATTTCGCAGAACCGTATGTAAAAATACACCTTTTACAGGCTTGCTGTTTGGCTCAAATGAAATAAAGAATGATGTGTATGCTTCAATTACTAAATCTATTAGTGTTATTTGTATTGGTATAAATGGGAATGATGTATTTGTTAATATACAGAAAAATGACAATAACACTGAGTAGATAGTTTTTATAAAGAATATTCTAGCTACACTTGTTAAATTGTTTACTACTCTTCTTCCCTCCATTAATACATCTTTTAATACACTAAAGTCTTGGTTAAGAAGTACTATTTGTGATACTTGTTTTGCTGCGTCATTTGCCTCTGGCAAGGTAATACTTAAGTCTGATTCTCTTAATGCAATTACATCATTTACTCCGTCACCAGTCATTGCTACACTATGTCCTTTGGCTTGAAGTGCTTTTACTATAATGCTTTTTTGTTGTGGTAGCACTCTTGCAAATATACTATACTTATCAACTATATCGACTATTTCTGCATCAGATTTAATAGTTGATAAATCTATGTATGATTCGTAATCCTCTAATCCTGCTCTTTTTGCAATTGTTGAAACAGTTATTGGATTATCACCAGATATAATCTTTATATCTACTGATTGCTTTTTAAAATATCCAAGCATTTCTTTTGCATTTTTACGTAATGGATCTGCCATTATTATTCCTGCTACTAAGCTTATGTTTGGTATTTGTTCAACACTAACTGCTTCTTTAGTATACCCTATGCATAGAGCTCTTTTTCCATCTTTTTGGGCTTCTACAATACTCTTTGGCAATTCCACATTAGCCATTGCAGATAATCTTTCTGGCGCACCAACTATAATGGTTCCTAAATCTTTAAAAGTAACACTACTCCATTTTCTTTCAGATGAAAAAGAAATATCGCTTAGCTTTTCGTATTTAGAATCTCCTTTAAAGTAGTCTTTCAATGCATTAAATGTACTATTGCTATCATCTGTTAGATTAATGTATGAATTCATTATATTTTCTAATGTGTCTGGAAGTACATCTTCATTGTATTTTTCTACCTCTATTACTTTCATTTTTCCTTCTGTTATAGTTCCTGTTTTGTCTAAGCATAAGGTGTCTATATGTGCTAAAGTTTCTACACTATATAAATCTTGCACCAAAACTTGTTTTTTTGCAAGTTTTATTACTCCTGTCTCAAGTGATATACTTGTAAGCAATACAAATCCTTTAGGAAGCATACCTAAAAGTGCTGCTGCTGTTGCTATTACTGATTGTTGTAAGTCTACCTCTCTAAATACGTATGCTTGGACAAACAATATTACTCCAGCTGGTATTATTACAAAACTTGTAAAATTTGTAACCTTTTTCATTTAATTTAAAAGCTCTGAATTTACTTTTTTATGCTTTTTGGTTGCATTTATTATTTGGTTTGCGAAATTGTCGTCTCCTACTTTTTCAATTTTTGCATAACATTTTCCACTTACTACATAACTACCTGATAAAAGCTTGTCTTCTTTTTTCTTTAATATAGTATCCGATTCGCCTGTAAGAAGAGCTTCGTTTACCTCTATTTCTCCATCTAATACATACGCGTCAGATGGAATTTGGTCACCTTGAGCTAATAGTATAACATCATCTACTACTATTTCATTTATATTTAGTTCCTTCTCTTCCCCATCTCTTACAACCTTGGTTTTGGCAGTTGTTA